>JAPLUA010000397.1 GCA_026397855.1 Verrucomicrobiota bacterium
CCGCAGCACGCGAAGGATGTCCACATCTCCGTCGTCAATGAAGGTTTCCCGGTAAAACGGAACCTTGCCGCGGACATTCCGCAGATGCACGTAGGCCAGCTTCCCTTGCCGGCTGTAGTTGTCCACCACCTCGTAGATGTCGCCTCCGGTCATCTCCGCCAGCGTGCCGACGCAAAACTCGAGCGCGTTGCGCGGGCTGGGCTTCAGGTCGATCAGCTTCTGGTACAGGTCCGGCTGATAAACCAGGCGCGGCTGCCCGCGGATGGCGGGCATGGGGGGATCGTCCGGATGCGCCGCCAGGGTTACGCCCGCAGCCTCCGCCACGGGGATAACCGCATCCAGGAAACACTGCAGCCGGCTCCAGAGCTGTTCCACGGTGGCCGGGGGCACGGTGCCTGGCACCGCATCCCGGTCATGGACCATGTTCCAGGCCATCCCTCTCGGCATCGGCTTGTCGAAGGGGCCGTCCATGCCGACCGCTTCCGCATCGCCGCGCGCGAACGGGCCTTTGATACGGCCCGCCACCCCTGCGAGGGAGAAGTTGTAACCGAAGACGGGGATCCCGGCCGCGCCCACGTTGCGGATGATCGTTTTGACGTTCTCCAGGTGGCGGCCTTTCTCCGGCCCGTCCAGAATCACGTCGTGCCAGTGCGCCGGATCGAAATTCTCGATGGCTTCGAGCTCCAGCCCGGCCGCGTTGACCCCCCTTTTCAGGGCGGTCAGCTCCTCGCAGGTCCAGAGCTTCTCCGGGTCGCCCGCCAGGCCCCATCCGGCATCATCACCCACCGGCTGATCGCCCGGCTGGTTGCTGCGGGAGGAGCGGAAGTAATCCACCAGGTGGGCCACGATATGGGTGCAGCCGCATTGCCTGGCAAAGCGGTAGTGCTCCCCGTTCAACTGGTGGCGATAGAGGCCGAGGCCGAGTTGACAAACTTCGCCGCGGGCGAACATAAATAGACGGCGGCCGCGCCGATATCATCGGGGTCCCCGAACCGGCCGAGGGGAGTGCGCGCCAGGATGCGCCGTTTGCGCGCCGGGTCGTTCGCCATCGCCTGGCGCGACATGGCGGTTTCAATCCAGCCCGGGGCAACGGCGTTGACCCGGATACCGGCGGGCGAGACCTCGGTCGCCAGCGACCGCACCATGCCCAGGCAGGCGGTCTTGGCGGCGGAATAGGCCAGCACACGCGGAATCCCGAAGAGGGATGCCATGGAGGCGACGAACAGGATTGAACCGTGCTTGCGCCGCAGCATGTCCGGCAGCACCGCGCGGGTGAGGGCGTGCGCCCCGAGTACATGAATTTTCAACACGGCAAGCAGGTCCTCGTCGCTGGTCTCCAGGGCCGGCTTCTTCAGATGCACGCCGGCATTGTTGACGAGTATCGTCACCGGGCCAAACAGCCTCCCTGCCCTGGCAACAACACGGTTGGCATCCTTGAGCCGCGTGACGTCGCAGGCCACAAACCCGGCCTGCGGCCCGATAGCCTCCGCCGCCTCCCGCAGCAAGCCGGCCCGCCGCCCGGCCAGGATCACTTTGGCCCCGGCAAACGCCATGCGCCGGGCCATGGCGAGACCCAACCCGGTCCCTGCGCCCGTAATGAGGGCCACTTCCCCCTCCAGGCTGAACAGGTTGTTACCCCCCGCCCCGGCCGGGCTGGCGGTTCGCACGTTTCGTCCGGTCACGGCGCTTCCTCCTGATGCAATTGCGTTGCTCACAGCGTCCTTCAAACCAGCTGCGGATGAGCTTTCTCGGGGTCCACGCCCAGGTCCCGGATGGCCCGGGCGACCACGCCCTTGTCCACCTGTCCCTTTTCAGAGAGCGCGTGCAGGGTTGCGATGACGATGGACTCGGCGTCCACCTCGAAGAAACGGCGCAAGGCTTTGCGCGTTTCGCTCCGGCCAAAGCCGTCGGTGCCCAGCGTCGTCAGCCCCCCTGGAACCCACGGCGCGATCTGGTCCGGCACAATCTTCATGTTATCCGAGACGGCGACGAACACGCCCCGTTCCTTCTCCAGCACCGACTCGACGTAGGACTTCTTCGGCGCCTCCGTGGGATGGAGCATGTTCCATCGCTTGGTTTGCAGCGCGTCGTTGCGCATGAGCTTGTAGCTGGTGGCGCTCCAGACATCGGCGGAGACGTCGTAATTCTCGCCCAGGATCTCCTGCGCGCGCAGGGCCTCGCGGATGATCGGCCCGCTGCCGAGGATCTGGGCTTTGCGCCCGGCTTTCTCCGGCCCCGGCTTGAACTTGTAGAGCCCTTTGAGAATCCCATCCGCGGCCCCAGCGGGCATCGGGGGCATCTCGTAGTTCTCGTTGTAGAGGGTGAGGTAGTAGAAAATATCTTCCTCTTCCACGTACATCCGGCGCATGCCGTCGGCGATGATCACCGCCAGCTCGTAGGCGAAGGCCGGGTCATAGGTCACCAGGGTCGGGATGGTGCTCGACAGGATCAGGCTGTGACCGTCCTGGTGCTGCAGGCCCTCGCCGTTCAGGGTGGTGCGGCCGGAGGTTGCGCCGAGCAGGAACCCCTTGGCCCGCATGTCGCCCGCCAGCCACATCAGGTCGCCGATGCGCTGGAAACCGAACATCGAGTAATAGACGTAGAACGGGATCATGTGCCGGCCCTGCGTCGCGTAGGCCGTGCCGGCAGCCACGAACGAGGCCATGGCCCCCGCCTCCGTGATCCCTTCCTCAAGGATCTGCCCGTCCTTCGTTTCGTTGTAGTAGAGCAGCGATTTGCTGTCCACCGGCTCGTAGAGCTGCCCCTTGGACGCGTAAATCCCCACCTCGCGGAACAGCGCGTCCAGGCCGAACGTGCGCGCTTCGTCGGGTATGATCGGCACGATCTGGCGCCCGATGGACTTGCTGCGGATCAGGAGGCTGAGCAGGCGGACGAAGCCCATCGTCGTGGACGCCTCCGAGCGCGCCGTGCCCTTGAGCAGGTCGCCAAAGGCCTCCAGCTTGGGCACGTCGAGCGGCTTCGCCTTGACGATGCGCTGCGGCAGGAAACCGCCGAGCTTCTTGCGCTGCCCCAGCAGATACTTCGTTTCCGGGCTGTCCGGCGTCGGCCGGAAGAACGGCGCCTCGGCAATCTCCTCGTCGGCCACAGGCACCCTGAAGCGCGCCCGGAACTCGCGCAGTTCTTTCTCGTTCAGCTTCTTCTGCTGGTGCGTGATGTTGCGGCCTTCGCCGGCTTCGCCCAGCCCGTAGCCCTTCACCGTCTTGGCCAGGATGACTGTCGGGCGGCCCTTATGCTCCATGGCAGCCTTGTAGGCGGCATAGACCTTGCGCGAATCGTGCCCGCCGCGCAGGAGCTTGTGGATCTGCTCGTCGGTCAGGTGGTTCACCAGCTCCAGCAGCTCGGGATACTTGCCGAAGAAATGCCTGCGGGTGTAGCTGCCCGGCTCCACGGAATACTTCTGGTAGTCGCCGTCCACCGCTTCCTCCATCCGCTTGAGCAGCAGCCCGCTCTTGTCCGCGGCCAGCAGCGGGTCCCAGGCCGATCCCCAGATGACCTTGATCACGTTCCAGCCCGCCCCCTGGAATGCCGCTTCCAGCTCCTGGATGATCTTGCCGTTGCCGCGCACCGGCCCGTCGAGCCGCTGCAGGTTGCAGTTCACCACCCAGACCAGGTTGTCCAGGTTCTCCCGCGACGCCAGCGTCAGCGATCCCAGCGTCTCGGGCTCGTCGCTCTCCCCATCCCCGATAAAGGCCCAGACTTTCGCCTCGGCGCCCTCACAGAAGCCGCGCGCCCGCAGGTAACGGTTAAACCGCGCCTGGTAAATGGACAGGAGCGGCCCCAGTCCCATTGACACGGTCGGGAACTGCCAGAAGTCAGGCATCAGGTACGGATGCGGATACGAGGATAGCCCTCCGCCCGGGGCCAGTTCCTGGCGAAAACTCTGGAGCTTCGCCTCGTCCAGCCTCCCCTCCAGGAAGGCGCGCGCGTAGATGCCCGGGGTCGAGTGCCCCTGGAAAGCGCGCAGGAAGTGATTAAACGCCACCTCGCACAAGGTCGCCGAGGAGGCATAGGTCGAGATATGGCCGCCCAGGCCGTTGTGCCGGCGGTTGGCGTTGACCACCATCGCCATGGCGTTCCACCGGATGAAGCTCTTGATCCGCCTCTCCATTTCCCAGTCCCCCGGAAATGGGGCCTCGCTGGCGGGGGGTATGGTGTTGACGTAGGGCGTGCTCACGACGCGCGGCACATCAATGCCGCGTCCCCGTAAACGCCCCGAGAGGCTGCTCAGGAAACGAGTGGTCTTCTTCTGTCCCTGGTCTTTCAAGGCATGCTCCACCACGGTTTCGAGCGACTCAATCCACTTCTCGTCTTCCGCCTCCCCCGGCTGCGGCTGGGCGCGCAGTTCCGGCGGCGTATCCTTCAGTTCTTTCTTAGGCAATTTCACTTTGTTAATCAGTGGCCAATAAATAGACTCTCCCGAGCCGCGCGTCAAACCGCACGAAGCACCTTTCCGGCGCATCGGCAGGAACAAGCAGTCGCGAATTCCAGCCCGGGCCGGCGGGTAAACAGCGGTAAAATACTATAGCACGTGAAGCTTTGCGATCTAACTCTTGCCACGCCAGAGGAAAACCTGGCCTGCGACGAGGCGCTGCTCGACCTCTGTGAAGCCGGGCATTCAGGCGACATTCTGCGCTTCTGGGAGCCATCACGGCACTTCGTGGTGCTCGGCTATGCCAACAAGGCTGCGCGGGAGGCCGCCCTGCCCTTCTGCCGCGCCAGCAACATCCCCGTCCTGCGCCGCTGCACCGGCGGCGGCACGGTCCTGCTGGGGCCGGGGACCCTCAACTATTCCCTGATCCTGCGCATCGACGATTCCGGCCCGCTGCACTGCATCACGGCGACCAACGACTTCATCATGGACCGCCACCGGCAAGCCCTGGCCCGGCTGACCGGATCCCCGGTCGAACGCCAGGGCCAGACCGACCTCACGCTGCACGGCCTCAAGTTCTGCGGCAACGCCCAGCGTCGCCAGCGACGCTTCCTCATATTCCACGGCTCTTTCCTCCTGCACCTGGACATTGACCTGATCGGGAATGCCCTGCAAATGCCCTCGCGCGAGCCGTCCTACCGGGTGGGCCGTTCCCACAGCGATTTCCTGCTGAACCTCCAGGTTCCCGCCCCAACTCTGAAATCAGCGCTGATCGAAACATGGCAAGCGACCGAGCCGATGCCCGCCATTCCCGGCGACCAGGTTGCGAGGCTGGTGCGCGACAAATACGCGCTGGAGGATTGGAATCTAAAGCTTTAGCCCGATAAGGACTCACCACGCGAGGCGCGGCAGCTTCTCCCTCTCCTCCATTCAGAATGGAGGATGAGGGTGGGGAGAGGAGGGCCGTCCGGAATCCAAGATAGGCCCACAAAACGTGTTACCGTGGTAACAGCCCACGATACAGCAGACTGAAAGTCTGCGTTACCTTGCCGGGGTTGGCGTAACGCAGATGTGCATCCACGCTCCGACGTCATCACCACCACCCGTCCCAGTTGCCCGAAACACTCCAGCCCGTCCAGGCCCGCATCCACCCCGATGGCCCGCGCCGAAAATCGCCAATCAGGCCACAAACTCCAATTCCTGCCGACGGGGAATGAGGCCGTTCTCGTAGGCCCGCCCCAGAAACCGGCGGATGGATTCCCGTCCCTTGTCGCCGTAGTCCAGGGTCCAGTGGTTCACATACATTCCGACGAATTTGTCCGCCAGGTCCCGGCCCATGTCGCGCGCGTATTGCAGCGCATGGGCCACAGCCTCCGGACGATGGTCCAGGCTGAATTGGATGCTGGCGGTCAGGATATCGGAGATGGTCTTGCGGACTGCCGGCTCGAAGCGCTTGTGAATGACGTTCCCGCCGAGCGGCAGGGGCAGGCGGTCGTTCTCCCGGCCCCACCACGCGCCGAGGTCTTCGCACACCTGCAGGCCCTCGTTCTGGTAGGTCAATTGCCCCTCGTGAATGATCAGGCCCACGTCGGCACGCCCGGATCGGACGGCGGCAAAGATCTGGTCAAATGGCACCACGATGTAGTCGAGTTCCCCGGCCGGCCGGCCCATCCACATCTGCAGCGCGAGAAAGGCGCTGGTCATGGTGCCCGGCACCGCAATCTTCTTCCGTGCCATCTCCTGCCGCGTAAACTTCTGTTTCGCCACCAGCATCGGCCCATAGCCGTCTCCCATGCTCGCGCCGCTGGGGAGCAGGGCGTATTGGTCGCTCACGTAGGCGTAGGCATGGATGCTGATGGCGGAGATGTCCAGTTCGCCCCGCGTAGCCCGCTCGTTGAGCGTCTGGATGTCCTGCAGGATGTGCTGAAAACCAAAGCCATGAGTCGGGATCAGCTCTTTGGCCAAGCCATAGAACATGAAGGCATCGTCCGGGTCCGGCGAATGGCCCAGCGTAAGATTTCTTTGCGGCATGCCGTGCATTGAAAATCAAACGGCGCAGATTGCAACCGGTAATTTGACGTCGTGCCCGGAACGTGTACAGGGAACTAGCGCGAGCTTTATCTCAAAAGAGACGAAAGCCCGCGCATTCCAGTTCTCCCCCGGAGCTCCGCCTTCAAATCCGGCACGGGCCGCAGGCCCGGGCATTCCTACTCGGAAACAATCAGCACCGAGTTATGGCCGCCGAAAGGGTTCTGCACGCTCTCGCTGGCATTCGGGTCGGGCAGCCACTGCCCGTCCACTACGAACAGGTATTCGTGACGTCCCGGCTTCACGGCCAGCTTCCCGGCCCAGCGGCCGTTGCCGAGGGGAGCCAATGGGGTCATCTCCGGCTGCCATTCGTTGAATGAGCCGGCCACGTAAACGTTCTTCGCATCGGGCCTGACAAATTCGATGGAGACGTGGTTCGGCTTCGGAGCCGGAGTCTCAACCCGCGCCGCCGGTGCGGCGGGGACCTCGATCTTCGCAATCGTGCTCTTTACTTTCTTCTTAGTCTTAATCATAACTACCATAAAGACAATTTAGTCTCGATTCCGTTCAAACTTATTCCTTGAAATTATAAGCAACAGGCGTGCCGCTTTCAGCAAAACCCGCCCGGATTGGCGTTTTTCAGGGAAAAACAGACCCGGCGGCACACCAGTCCATCCAGGGTTGCCATAACCGCTGTTGCTTTATTTCCAAGGTGGCAAAATACACGCTTTCGCAGGAATAGCAAATCGGGGGCGGCAGAAAGTGCGGGGTGGTGAAGCCCGATCCGTTGGTGTTGAGCCGGAACACAGTTCCGCTGCCTCCGCCGCCCCCCGACATAAGTCGTCCCGTAGAGCGCGTTGCCCGAGAACAACAACTCCCCGCGCGGGGCGCTCCCGTCCCCATTGGTAAACGAATGCATGCCTATGTAACAAACGCCACCAACGGCCTTCCTATCGTCGCGCAGTGGTGCTTCCCCGGTGTTCCAACGGTATTGCCCCGGTAGCACTACGGTATTGCTACGGTAGCGGCCCCATGTTGATCAGATCAACATGGGGCCGCTACCGGAGTGCTACCGGGGCAATACCGTAGTACTACCGTTGGATCACGCTTGAGGCACCGGTCACCCGGCAGGAACGTGGCCCTTCCGGACGGCTGTAATCTTGTGACGTAACAGA
>JAPLUA010000168.1 GCA_026397855.1 Verrucomicrobiota bacterium
ATCGGTGATTTGCAGGAAGCCATCCTCGTCAATGGCGGCTATGTCTCCGGTGACATACCAGCCGTCCTGGAGCACTTCGGCGGTCTTTTCCGGGCGACCCAGGTAACCTTGCATGATGTTGGGGCCGCGCACCAGCAGCAGTCCGGGCTGGCCGACCGGCAGCGGTGCGGACGTCTCAGGGTCCACAATGCGCACGCTGATGCCAGGGAGCGGGTGGCCGATCTTGCCGCGCTTGGCGCCGATCTGGCGGAAGCCGGCGGACCGGAAGTCGTGCGTGTTCACCGCCACGGCCGGCCCGCATTCGGTGCAGCCGTAGCCTTCGAGCGGGCGGATGCCGAATTTCTCCTCGAACGCCGCAGCCACGCGCTCGGGCAGCTTCTCGGCGGCCGTGACCACCACGCGCAGGCTGCCGAAATCCTCCGCCGAGCACCCGCGCATGTAGAACTGCAGGAAGGTCGGCGTCGCCAGCAGGAACGTCAGGGCGTGGTGGTTGACCAGGGGCCCGATGGCTTTGGCATCGAGCGGGTTGGGGTGGTAGGCCACCCGGACCCCCAGCACCGCGGGCAGGCAGAGCGTGCCCGTGAAGCCGAAGGAATGGAAGAACGGCAGCAGCCCCACAAAACCGTCGGCCTGGTTCAAGCCAAAGATCTGCTCGAGCTGCCCGATGTTCGAACCGATGTTGTAGTGACTGAGCATCACGCCCTTCGGGTCGCCGGTGCTGCCGCTCGAGAAAATGACCGTCGCCAGGTCGTCGAGCGTGGCTCGCTTTGCCCGTCCCAGCGAGCGCTCCAGCAGGCCCGTTGGCAGGAGCCACGCGCTTAGCAAGGCGCAGAGCTTTTCACCCCAGCCCGGCCTGGCGGCCACCTCCTCCAGCAGCACGGTCTCCACGGGAACCTTCAGCTTGATCTTGTCCAGGAAAACCCGCGAGGTCAGCACCGTCTTGATCCCGCACTGGCGCAGTTCACCAGCGCTCCCGGCACCGATGGGGGCAGCAGCAGCCCCACCATTTCCTGCCCGGCCCACGTTCCCCTGAGCCGCCGCGCCAGGAAGACCGTGCGCGCCAGCGCCGAGCCGAAGCTCAGCCCGGCCGATGTCGCATCGGCCATCGCCAGCCGGAACGGATGGGCGCGCGCCGTCCGAACGAACGAGCGGTGCAGCGGCCGCATGTGCCCCTTGCGATGCTGCCAGGCTTCGACCAGCAATCCCTGCACGCGCTCGCGGACCTCGAAGGGCTTCGCGGTGTGCGGCATCGGCGCGCCGAAGTTCACGGTCACGGGATACGGAATCCGCCGCGGCATCTTCCACAGGAAGCGCCCCTTGTCGAAGCTGAAGATGCTCCCCCAGACCCCGTCCAGCGCCACCGGGATGATCGGCGCTTCCACATCCTTCATGATGCGCTCGAACCCGCGCCGGAACGGCAGCAGGTGGCCGATGCGCGTGATCTGGCCCTCGGCGAAGATGCAGACCACCTCGCCGTTCCGCAGCGCTTCGCTCGCCGTGCGCAGGGCCTGGATCATCTCGCGCGGGCGCAGCTCCGAGGAGATGGGTATGGCCCGCAGGATGCGGGCAAACGGCTTGATCCAGGCCCGCTCATACATGCCCTTGAACATGATGAAGCGCACCTGCCGGTCGGTGGACGCCAGCAGCAGGAGCGCATCCACGAACGAGAGATGGTTGCACACGAAGAGGGCACCGCCTTTCTCCGGGATATGGTCGCGCCCGTCCACGCGAATCCGGTAGAGCGTCCGCGTCAGCAGCCACAGGACAAAGCGCAGCAGCGCGTCGGGCAGGAGCACCAGCGCATAGACCGAGCTGGCCAGCGTCAGCAGGCCGCAGAACAGGAAGATGTGACGCGGCGACAGGCCCCCCAATTGCGCCAGCAGGTAGTGTACGCCCGAGGCCAGAAAGACCCCGACGAAGGAGAGCAGGTTGGCCGCGGCCAGCATCTCGCCTTTCTTCTCCTTGCTCGGCCGATGCTGGAGCAGGGCGGCAACGGGAACAATGAAGAAGCCCCCGGCAAAGCCCAGGAGCGCCAGGCGGATCATCGCGCCCGAGACCGTTACCCCTTCGACCCCCAGCGACGCGGAGAAAACGGCGAGGCCCAGGGAGCCCAAGCGCCGATCCCCAGCGCCAGGGCCGCGCTCAGATACCCGATTTTAATCTCGCTGACGTGCAGCACGTCGGCCCCATAGAAGAACAGGTTCAGCAGTATCAGCGCCCCCACGAAGTTGAAGTAGGTGTTGCCGACGAATGCGAGGATCAGCGGGCGATCCCCCTTCAGCCCGCGCAGGCGGCCAAACAGGTCGCCGAGGAAGTTGACCTGGAACTTCTTGGCCGGGTTGGCGGCCGGCACGCGCGTGATGCCCAGGCTCGTGGCCATCCCCACCAGCGCCAACGTCACCAGCAGGAGCCCGGAATAGCCCTCATGGCCGCGAAAGTGCTCCGCCATGAGCGCTGCCGCAACCGTGCCCAGAATAATGGCCATGAACGTGCCCAGTTCCAGCAAGCCGTTGCCCCACGACAGCCGCCTCTCCGGCAGCAGCTCCGGCAGCAAGCCGTATTTGGAAGGGCCGAAGAATGCGCTGTGGGTGCCCATCAGGAAAACGGTGAACAGCAGCAGGGGCAGTCGATGCCAAAGCAAGCCCAGCACCGCCAGCGACATCACGCCAATCTCGAACACCTTCACGCCGATGGTGATGGTGCGCTTGCTGTAGCGGTCTGCCAGGAAGCCCCCGGCCATCGAGAAGAGTATGAACGGGAGGGCGAAGAGCGCGCCGACCGACTCGCCGATCTTGTGCTTCTCGGCCAGCGGCAGGTTCATCCCGATCATCATGAAGATGACGAGGTTCTTCAGCACGTTGTCGCTGAACGCGCCCTGGAATTGCGTGATAAACAAGCTCCAGAACCCCCGCAAACCCCGCCGGCCGGTTCCGGTTGATGCCGCCTGAGACTGTGCCTTGTTCATAGTCAGATTATAATCGCACTTGTTGATGATAGGCTGCCCTAGTTCTAGGTTTAGCCTATCCCACCTCCACTGCGAAGCGCCAATTGATAAAACTACACCGATTATTGATTCAATCAAATGCCGCCTTTTTGCGAAACACTTTGCCCGCAGGCATGTCCAATGATTTGGAACTGGTCAAACCGGCACGGGTGCTGCACGTTTAGACATAGCCATGAGCGAGCTTCAAATCATTGAATCAGCCCTTGAAGTGGCGGCC
>JAPLUA010000115.1 GCA_026397855.1 Verrucomicrobiota bacterium
CAACCCTGGGCTAAGTGATCGCATCCTTTCAGGATAAAGCTCTGCCGGAAATGTCCAAACTCCAGTCCCTCTCCTCCCCCGAGGGCCGCGCCACGCTCCCTTTCTGCCTTAACTCAACAACAGTGGGGTCGGGGAGAGGGGTCCCCTTCGCGCTTGGACGTCATTCTCCCTCTCCCATTCCGAAGGGGAGAGGGGTCCGTTATCCTACCCCACCATCCAGTCAGTAAATGCCCCCACCTGTCAATTCCGAGTGCCAAAATGGCCCTACTTCCAGAAGCTGTTTAGCACGCTATGCCCCGCTGCTACCCGGCTCCCGGCGATGGCTTGCGTGATGTATTCCTTGGCCTGCTCCACCGCCCGGGTCAGGGAGCATCCCCGCGCCAGCCAGCCCGCCACTGCCGCCGAATAGGTGCAACCGGTCCCGTGCGTGCTGACCCCCCGGACAAACGGGGCGCTCAGGAGCAGCTCCTCTTTGCCGGCGCTCAGGAGCAGCTCCTCTTTGCCGTCGTAGAAAATATCCACCGCATCCTTCAGCCCCCGGAGGTGCCCGCCCTTGACCAGCGCCGCGCATCCAAAGCGCCCGTGCAACACCCGCGCCGCCGCCCGGAGGTCTTCCACGGACCGCAGCTTCTCGCCGACCAGGATCTCTGCTTCGTCCAGGTTGGGGGTGACGAGCGTGGCCAGGGGCAGCAGCTCCCGTTTCAGCAGGTCAATGGCCGACGGCTTGAGCAGCCGTGCGCCGCTGGTCGCCACCATAACCGGGTCAACCACCAGGGCCGGCCGGGAGCCGGACTTGAAGAACGCGGCGACAGCCCGGATGATCTCCGTGGAGTAAAGCATCCCGGTCTTGACCGCCGCAGGCGGCAGTTCGGCGAAAACCGCCTCAATCTGCTGCCGCACAATGTCCGGCCGGCAAGCTTGGATACCGCGCACCCCCTCCGGATTCTGGGCGGTAATGCAGGTGATCGCGCACGTGCCATGCACTCCGAGCGAGGCAAAAGTCTTAAGATCGGCCTGAATCCCCGCCCCCCCGCCGCTGTCCGACCCGGCAATGGTGAGCGCGATGGCAAGATGGGTGCGTTGTGGCATGGGGGGAGTGAAACGTGATGCGTGATGCGTGATTTGGACTGGGGTTACCTGTACCGGCAGCTCAGTTCTTCGTGCAAACTCATGCCGCAACCTACTAGCCTCGCCACCGCCAGGCAAGCTTCCCGGAAAGGGCGCAACTCACAGTTTCCGACGACGTGTAAGAATGCGAAGGGAGCGCGGACATTCTTGTCCGCCTCGGCCGCGTTGGCAAGCCCCGGGCGGACAAGAATGTCCGCGCTCCGATAACATGAGTTGCGCCCTGCCGGAAAATCGCGCGTCAGAGGATCGTGTCGCCGACGCCTCAATGCCTCGGAGCCCCCTACTCCCCCCTTGCCAACATGGCATCCAGCCACCCAATCCCCTGCTCACCCCCTGTCCAACCCGTGTGCACCCCGTGTACACGCTGCTTGTGTGTGGAGGTGTAACGTTAACGATGGCTCGGCGAGGGCAATTTGGTCTGCACCCCTTTTGGCGACTGGGGGCGGCGGAGAACGGGGGCCTGTTGGGGTGGGAGGTTTGGGTCGGGATGCGGGGGTGGGGTGTTCCTGCCCGCCTCACTGCGAACGCCCGAAAGCGCCCCTTCCGGGCTGGCGGTGCATTTTGGGCTTTGAACCCGGAATCCGGGGTAGCATATTCCCGGCATGGACAAGGATCAGGTAGCGGAAGTCTTAACCAATATTGCGGTGTTGCTGGAGTTGAAGGGGGAGAACCCCTTCAAGACGCGCGCCTATGTCAACGCGGCCCGGACGATCGAGACGATGAGCGAGCCGCTGGCCATGGTCGTGTCGGAGCAGCGGCTCGGCGAGATGAAAGGCATCGGCGAGGCGTTGCAGAAGAAGATCACCGAACTCGTCACCACCGGTGGGCTGGCCTATTACGAGGAGCTGAAGGCGGCCACGCCGCCCGGGCTGGTGGCCATGCTCGATATCCCCGGCCTGGGACCGAAGAAGATCAAGGCCCTGCACGACGAACTGGGCATCGAGACCGTGGAACTGCTGGAGCAGGCGTGCAAGGATGGGAAGATCGCCGGGCTGAAGGGTTTTGGCGAGAAGACGCAGACGAACATCCTCGAAGGCATCCATCGCCGCCGCACCTACGCCTCCCGGCATCTGATCAGCGACGCCCTGCCGACGGCGGAACCGCTGCTGGAGGCGCTGCGGTTGCATCCGGATGTGATCCGTTGCAGCACGGCGGGCAGCCTGCGGCGGCACCGGGAGGTGATCGGGGACATTGACCTGCTGGCGTCGTCGAAACAGCCGGCGGAGGTCATTGATTACTTTACCCATCAGCCGGGGATTTTCAATGTCATCGCCAAGGGCGAGACCAAAGCCAGCGTGCTGCTGGAAGGGGGCATCCAGGCGGACTTGCGCGTGGTGAGCGACGCGGAGTATCCGTTCGCGCTCTTGTATTTCACCGGTAGCAAGGAGCACAACATCGTCATGCGCCAGCGGGCGATTGATCGCGACCTGCGCCTGAACGAATACGGCCTGTTCCGCTCCGGCGCCGAAACGCGCGACCCGAAGCTGCTCGTGAACTGCCGGACCGAGGAGGAAATCTTCGAGAAGCTCGGCTTGCATTACATCCCCCCGGAGCTGCGCGAGGATACCGGTGAGGTTGCGCTGGCGGAGAAGGAGCCGTTACCCCGGCTGATTGAATGGACCGACCTGAAGGGCTCGCTGCACAACCACTCGACCTGGAGCGACGGCCACCAGCAGCCAGCGGACATTGCCAGGGCGATGCGCGAGCTGGGGCTGGCTTACTGGGGGATTACGGATCATTCCAAGTCCTCCTTCCAGGCCAACGGCCTCGACGCGGCGCGCGTGCGGCAGCAGCTCAAGGAAATCCGGCAGATCAATGAAGACCTGGCCGCGGAAGGCAGCGATTTCCGGCTGCTCACCGGGGCGGAGGTGGACATCCTGAAGGATGGCAGGCTGGATTTCGAGGATGACCTGCTGGCCGAGCTCGACGTCGTGATCGCCAGCATTCACCAGAGCTTCAACCAGAGCGAGGAGGAGACGACGAGCCGCCTGGTCGGCGCGGCGCGGAATCCCTATGTGCACATCCTGGGGCACCTGACGGGCCGCCTGCTGCTGGAGCGCGAGCCCTACAAAATGGACCACCGCGCGGTGATTGATGCCTGCGCGGAAACCGGCACCTGGATCGAACTCAACGCCAGCCCGCTCCGTTTCGACATGGACTGGCGCTGGTGGCCATACGCCAGGTCCAAGGGAGTGAAGTGCGCCATCAACTGCGACGCCCACCGTTTCGAGCACGCCGGTTTCCTGCGCCTCGGGGCCGGCATCGCCCGCAAAGGCTGGCTGACGAGGGAGGACGTGGTGAACACCCTGCCGCTCGACAAGCTGCGGAGTGAGTTAGGCCGGAAGCGGGCCAAGATGCAGTAAAGTAGCGTAAGCCTCCGGCTTGCGCCCGTCCCGGCAAGCTTCCAGCTTGCCGAGTTCGGACGACTTCCGCACGGCTTCATTTATAAGTATGGCTGCCCGATCTTAGACTTTCGGAGGACCGTGGGGTAGATTGGTTTGAGTATGATCGCCTCTGTCGAACAAGCCAGGAGTTCGGAGCACAAGCCCGCCACCCCCAAAGTCAGGCGGTATGCCGGCGAGGTGGTTCACATTTACGCCTTCGATGTGGCCTACGAGATGACGCGCCAGCCGGTGCGGGAGCTGCTGGGCCAGCCGGTCGCGCAGTTCGTCATTGATGCCACCAAGCGCAGCCCCCGGCAGCTTTTCTTTTACCGGCCCCAGATGGTGCGGCTGCCGCCGCTCGAACGGATTGGCCCCCACGGGCCGGTGCGCGTTCAGCGCATCATCAAGCTCCTGCCCGTCGGTGCCATCAGCATCAGCGTGCGCGTGCCGTTCGAGGTTGAGCGGATCGAGGACCTGGTGGCCTACCACGACCTCCAGTTCAGCAACGGCTCGCTCAGCGACGAGGTGCGGCGCCTGGCCGAGGAGGTGCGCGCTGAATTGGCGGCGCATTATGTCCGGCCCAACCATCAGCTCGCCGAGGAGGAGGCCTACACGGTGTTCTGCATAGAATCCCCGCTGCTGGACGAGGAGCGCGCGGCGCTGAGCGCCGAGAACTGGTGGCGGGCCCATCGCCGGGCCGTCGCCTCACTCCTGACCCAGGAGCCCGATGTCGAGCACCTCTCGAAGCAGGAGGCGGACGAATCCACGGGCCGGTTCCTCACCTACTACCAGCACGACCTGGTGGTGATAGACTGGGACGCGGCGCTGATCATTGATGAGGCGCGGAACTTCGACGAGACGCTCTACGTGATGGAGCTGGCCAACCTGCAACTGGCGGAGCTGGAGGCGTATGACCGCATCCTGGACGATTCGCTGGAGCGGGCTTACCGGGATCTGGGCGCCCGGCCGATGCGCGCCCGCGACAGCACGCTGCGCGAGCTGCGCGAGATCCGCATTGACCTGGCCCGCTTCAGCGATGAGCTGTCCAACATCACCAAGTTCTTCGGCGACTGGCACCTCGCGCGCATCTACGAGAACATCTCCGCCCGCTTCCACCTGGGCGACTGGCACCGCACGATCGACAAGAAGCTGCAGACGCTGGACGACCTTTACCAACTGCTCAACCACGACCGGATCAACCGCTGGATGCTGATCCTGGAGGTGACGATCGTGCTGCTGTTCATCATTGATCTGGTGATTCTTGCGGTTGGGATCAAGGGGCCGTGAAGGGCGCAACTCACAGTTTCCAAGGACGTGTAAGAATGCGAAAGGAGCGCGGACATTCTTGTCCGCCTCGGCTGCGTTGGCAAGCCCCAGGCGGACAAGAATGTCCGCGCTCCGATAACATGAGTTGCGTCCGGCCGTGAAGCGAGGGCCACTTCCTGTTTGCAGCCCGGGGCATCTCCGCCTAACTTCCGCGTGTGAAGTTTTCGGTTAGAAGCGATTATGCGGCGCGAGCCGTCCTGGGGCTGGCCCGTCATTATCCGGCGAAGACCGTTCTGCGGATCGAGGACCTGGCGGCGGCGCAGAATGTGCCCCCGAAGTACCTGGCGATCATTCTCAACGAATTGAGAAGCCAGGGCATTGCCCGCAGCGTTCTCGGCAAGTCTGGCGGCTACCTGCTGGCCCGGCCGCCGGCGGAGATCACCCTGGGGGACGTCCTGCGGGTGACGCACGGGAAGATCGTTGATATGCCCGCCCTCGACGAGGCCGGCT
Source organism: Verrucomicrobiota bacterium (assembly GCA_026397855.1). Taxonomy (GTDB): domain Bacteria; phylum Verrucomicrobiota; class Verrucomicrobiia; order Limisphaerales; family UBA8199; genus JAPLUA01. The sequence goes on from JAPLUA010000115.1 coordinate 5,289, forward strand.
GCCCGCCGGAGCTGCGGCGCGCCTGGCAGAAGCTGCGCGATACGATCGAGGCCACGGTCGACGCCATCACCTTCCAGCAACTGCTCGAGGAGGGTGCGGAGAAGGATAAAATGTATTACATCTGAGCCGGGGGGAAGCCCAACTCACACCCCCTCGAAGACTCGAAGAAGACGGTTATTGACGTAGAGCCGGTTGCGGCACCCGAACAGTTGCTTGCGCTCCTTTTCAATCCGCACGTCGGATATTTCCTGGTTGCCGACCGGAAAGGTGTAGGTCTCCAACACGGGCTCGTTAAAGAGACGAACGGACCGCCTGATCGGCCGTTCGTTGACCTTGATCAAGAGCCTGCCAAGGAGTTGGTTGAACTGGTATTCGAGGAGATGCCTTTCGGTGTTCCCTATCTCAATCGCAAACTTCACAGAGTATGGCCTTTCGTTGACAACTTTGAATCAGGGCTCGCAGGAGGTATGCCAAAAGGGAACATCGCACCCGAACAGCTTCATTTGAAGGGCTCACCGCAAACCTGGTTGCTGATTCGGCTGCACTCGGAGTTCGCGGATGTCTCAGTTCGAGTTGGACAGTGACCAGGATTGAGCTTGGCCCGCCTGCAAGCCGGCGGGCGGCTACTTCAGGAGGTTTTTGATTTGCGCCGGATCGCTCGTTGGCGCCTGGCATGCGCTGCCGGTGCAGACATAAACCACCGCTCCACCCTTGTCCGGCAGTGCTTGCGCAAAGGATTCCACCGCGCCCCGGTTGCCGAGCACGACTTTATTGGGCTGATAAACCGCATGCGCGGCGCGCAGCAATGCCTGCGTTTCCGGTCTTGCCGGATCGCCGGCGACCACGACACGCCTGGGTTCTTCAAGGGAGAAGTCCAGGGCCTGGAGCATGAAGGGAACCGCCTGGGGCGCTTGCTGCAGCCGCTTTGCGAACAGGGCCTGGGTCTTCTCCGCTGCCCCTGTGAACTCCTGGCGCCCCGTGATTTTGCCGAGCTTCGAGAGCGTCAGGGCGGCGACGGAGTTGCCGGACGGCTCGGCACCGTCGTAATCATCCTTGACCCGGAGAATCAGGTCAGTCGCGCCGGTCGGGCTTTGCCAGAAGCCGCCGTTGTCCGGGTCATAGAACCGCGCGAGCATGGCTTCGGCCAGCGCGATGGCGAAGTCAAGGTGTCCGGGATCGAGCGTGTCCTCGTACAGGTCAATCACGCCCGAAAGCAGGAACGCGTAGCCCTCGAGCAGTTGCACCGAGTCGCGCTCGCCCTGGCGCCAGCGGTGATACAGCGTCCGGGTCTGGCTGTCCCAAAGCCGGGCTTGCAGGAATGAAAGGTTCTTTTCGGCGGCCTGCAGGAACAGGGAGTCGCCCAGGACGCCGTAGGCCCGCGCCAGCGCTCCCAGCATCAGGCCGTTCCAGGATGCCAGCGTCTTGTCGTCGAGGTGCGGGCGCACCCGCCGGGAGCGCGCCTCAAGCATCTTCGTTCGCGCCGATGCCAGCAGCGCCTGCTCCGCTTCCGACAGGCGCGGATCCGCGATGCTCAGCACATTCTGGCCTGCCAGCGGCCGCGGATGGCTATGGTCAACAAAGTTGCCCGGCTCGGTTATACCGAAGTGGCGGGCCGCCGTCGTGAACTCCGCCGGCGTGAGCAGTTGCGACAGCTCCTGGTGCGTCCAGCAGTAGAACTTGCCTTCGTGGCCTTCGCTATCGGCATCTTCGGCGGAGTAGAAGCCGCCCTCGGGATGCGTCATGTCGCGCAGCACATAGGCGAGAATATCGCGCGCGATGCCGGCAAAGCGCGCCTCGCCGCTGGCCAGGAAGGCGTCGAGGTAGAGCTGCGCCAATTGCGCATTGTCGTAGAGCATCTTCTCGAAGTGCGGCACGAGCCATTCGGCGTCCACCGAGTAGCGGGAGAAGCCGCCGCCGAGCTGGTCGTGAATGCCGCCGGCGGCCATGCGATCGCAGGTGTGCAGCACCATGCGGAGGGCCTCCTCATCCTGGAAGCGGCGGGCATAGCGCAACAGGAACTGGGGCTGGCTCGGCTGGGGGAATTTGGGGGCATCGCCAAATCCACCGTGGCGCGGGTCGTAGGATTGCTTGAAGATCACGCCGGCCGTTCGCAGGACTGCGGGGGTCAATGCCGCGCCGGACGCGCCTTCATGGGCTACTCCCAACTGTCCCAGGCGCGCCTGGATGTCGGCGGCCGAGTTGGCGAGCTCGGCGCGGCGGGTCTCCCAAACCTCCTGAATCTGCCTCAGGATCTGCAGGAAAGCCGGCCGGCCATGACGGTTGTCGGGCGGGAAATAGGTGCCGCCGAAGAAAGGTTTCCGGTCCGGCGTCAGAAAGGCGTTCAACGGCCAGCCCCCCTGGCCGGTCGTTGCCTGCACAAAGGTCATGTAAATCTTGTCCACGTCCGGCCGCTCCTCCCGGTCCACCTTGATGCTGACAAAGTGCGCGTTCAGGAAAGCGGCTACAGCCTCGCTCTCGAACGATTCGCGCTCCATGACGTGGCACCAGTGGCAGGTCGAATAGCCGATGCTCAGGAAGATGGGCTTGTCCTCGCCTCGGGCCCGGGCGAACGCCTCCTCGCCCCAGGCAAACCAATCCACCGGGTTGTGCTGGTGCTGAAGGAGGTAGGGCGACTTCTCGCGGGCCAGGCGATTCGTGTGGACCGGGTTGGCGACGGATGAATTCGTGGTCACGATATTACTAGATCCGGGCTTATCTTCTCCCCGGCGGCAGTTGCGGCTTTCTTCATTTTGCAACCATAGCTCGATAAGCCCCTTCGCGCAAAAGGCAGTCACCCGCCCAGGCAAGCAGGTGAACTGGGGCGGAGAGGGAAACCAGACTACGCAGGAACGGAGCCAGGACGGCATCCGGTAATTACCGCTTGCATGTGTACTACCCTGTAATACCTTTCTGTGGTGACGTTCGTCGAATTGCCACTGTTCACTCAGCAAATCACCGGCTTGGTGGACGATGCGGCGTATGGCCTTTTTCAGCAGAACATGCTGCGCCAACCGGATCGGGGAGATGTGATTCCCCACTCCGGTGGGCTGCGCAAAGTGCGCATGCGCTTGCCAGGCCGTGGCAAGAGCGGTGGGGCGCGGGTGATTTACCTGCACCTGCCCAGGTATGATACGATTGTGTTGTTCTACCTCTACACGAAAGCAGAGCGTGAGAACCTCAGTTCGGAGCAGTTGCGCCGGCTAAGAGATGCCGCCGCCATCATTAAACAGGAATTTCGAGGATGAAACGAAACGATATTGAATTCGATCCGGAAGCCTTGGTGGGAAGCGTCGAAGCCTTTGCCGCGTATGTGCAAGGCAAACAGAAACTCACGCTACGCACCAGGCAACTCCCTTTGCCCGCCCCCATCAAGCCCCTCCAACCGGAGGACATAACCGCGCTGCGCCAGAAACTCAACGTCAGCCAGGCCGTGTTCGCCGGCCTCCTCAATGTGCCCAAGGTGACGGCCATCAGTTGGGAAAAAGGCCGTCGGCGGCCAACAGGCGCCGCCTTGCGCCTGCTTGACCTGGTTCGCAAGCAGCCAGGAATCCTCCAAGGGGACTAACCCACTCCCGGCTGAGATCTCTGCAAATCGGCGGCTTCCCGATAACCCACAGACTTGCTTCGAAGATCGGACACGAAACTCCCGGCGCAGGCCTCTGGCCAAGCCGAACCGCAGCCGCTTTTGTCATCGTCACCTGGCCCCGGCTGCGTTACGCTGGCTTGATGCTTTCTGCGAAACCGTGGAAGCCGGATGCAATCCTGCGCCTGTTGATGAGCGTGTTCATTTGCATTTTTGCCGGCGCCCTGTTGCCCTGCCTGTGGCACCGCCCGGGCAGCGGGGGAACCATGGCGGCGAAGATCTTCTTTCCCCTGGCGGCGATCTCAATCGGCAGCCTGGCGGCAGCCCTGGTGCTGATCGGCAAACCCTGGCAGTTGGAGACCTTCGAGCGCCGGCTGATTGCGGTAATGATTCTCTTCTCCGTCGGCTTCTTCGCCGGGGCCTGGGTGGAGCGGCTTTCCGGGACGCGGACGGCGGCGGCTCCGCTTGGGCGGATGATGGTTAGCACGCTGAGCTTTCAGGGCGTTGGCCTGATCTTTGTGGTCCGCTTCCTGCAGGAGCACCAGGTGAGCTGGGCGGAGGGTTTCGGTTTCCGGAACCAACCGAGGCGGGCGGTGTTGCTGGGGTTTCTCATCGCCTTTGTTTTCCTGCCTGTGGGCTGGGGATTGCAGCAGGCCTGCGGCCAGCTCATGACGCACCTGCCGCATTTCAAGCTCCACCCGGAAGAGCAGCCCGCCATCCAGGCCCTGCGCTTGTCCGCCTCTGTGTGGAACCGGTTTGCCTTCGGGGCTGTCGCGGTTCTGCTGGTGCCCTTCGCCGAGGAGATGCTGTTCCGGGGCATTCTTTATCCCGCCATCAAGCAGGCCGGTTTTCCGCGTCTGGCGCTGTGGGGAACCTCGTTGCTCTTCGCGGCGGTGCATACCAATGTCGTGACGTTCGTGCCGCTCACGGTCCTGGCCCTTCTGCTGGCGGCCCTCTACGAGCGAACTAATAATTTGCTGGCGCCAATCGCCGCCCACGCCATGTTCAACGCCATGAACTTCGCAAGCCTCCTGGCCCAGGAATACTGGGGCGTATGAACGAATTTGACCTGATCAGCCGCCTGACCCGCTCGCTGCCGACCAGCGAGGCGGTGGTCGTTGGTGCCGGCGACGACTGTGCGGTGCTGGACTTCGGCCTGCCGGACCGGCTGCTTTTGTTCAAGACCGACGCGGTGGTCGAGGGCATCCATTTCACTGCCGCGACGGAGCCTCAGAAGATTGGCCGCAAGGCGCTTGCCCGATGCCTGAGCGACATCGCGGCCATGGCGGGAACCCCCGGCGCGGCGCTGGTGACGATTGCTTTGCCGCGGAACTTCGACCCCGGCTTCGTGGAAGAGGTCTATGCCGGGATGAATGAACTGGCCCGGCGGCACGGCGTGGCCATTGTGGGGGGAGAAACGACCACGAATCCCGGTGGGATGCTGCTTTCAGTGGCCCTGCTCGGTTTCGTGCCGCGCGGCAAGGGGGTGCTGCGCTCCGGGGCCAAGGCGGGCGACGCGATCTTTGTCACCGGCGAGCTGGGCGGATCCTTGTCGGGCAAACACCTGGAGTTCGAGCCGCGCCTCGCCGAGGCGCGCTGGCTGGCCCAGCATTTCCAGGTGCACGCCATGATTGACATCAGCGATGGGCTGGCGGGTGACCTACGCCACATCCTGACGGCCAGCCGCGTGGGCGCAGAGCTGCGTTCCCCCTCGATCCCGATCAGCCGCGAGGCCCGCCTCGCCGCCAAGGCCGGGTCCGCCGCCAAGCCGGCCTTGCTGGCGGCGCTGACCGATGGCGAGGATTTCGAGCTGCTGTTTACCGTCGCCGCCCGGGACGCGGTGCCGCTGCTCGACGCCTGGCGAAAGCAGTTTCCCCAAGTGCCCCTCACCTGCATCGGGAAGATCCGCGAGGGGGACGGGGTCATCATCCGGGACAAACACGGCGCCCGGCCGCTCAACGTGCATGGCTACGTACATTTCTCATAGCCCAGCCGAAACCGCCGCGCTCGGGGAGGCGTGGGGCCGCGATGCGGCCAGCGGCTTGATCATCGGCCTGTGCGGCGACCTGGGCGCGGGCAAGACGCAGTTCGTCAAGGGGCTGGCCCGCGGGCTGGGAATCACCGAGATGGTGCGCTCGCCCACTTATGCGCTGGTGAACATCTACGCTGGCGGCCGGCTGCCCCTGTTCCACCTCGATTTATACCGCCTGGAGACGCGCGAGCAGATCATCGCCGCCGGCCTCGAAGAATACTTAACCCCGGCCGGCGTCACCGTCGTCGAATGGGCGGAACGATGGGGGGACTTGGGCGGTTCACAGTCCGCAGTCTGCGGTCCTGAGGGTGTTGGCGGGCGTTTTTGTCATGTCCGGATAGAGGTGCTTGGCGAGTCTGAGCGACGCATTAGCTATGAAGATTCTGGCGCTTGAATTCTCTTCGACGCAGCGCAGCGCTGCCGTGGTCCAGCTCGGCGGCGATGCCATGGCTGCACCCGCGATTTCCGCGGAAACGGTTGAGGCCGGGGGGCGCTCCCCGAATCTGCTCAGCCTGGTGGAAGATGCCCTGCGGGCCGCGGCACTTGATCGTGCGCAGATCGAATGCCTGGCCATCGGCCTCGGGCCCGGCTCCTATGCGGGCATCCGTTCGGCCATCGCCTTGGCCCAAGGCTGGCAGCTCGCAGCCGAGGTAAAGCTGATCGGGATCAGCAGCGTGGATTGCCTGGCGGCCCAGGCCCGGGAGGAAGGCATCCATGGGCGCGTCCACGTCGTGATTGATGCGCAGCGCAATGAGTTCTACCTCGCGGGCTACGACGTTGACGCGGAGGCGTGTCGTGAGGTCGAGCCGCTGCGCCTGGCCACCCTGTCGGAGGTGCGCGCCCGCGTTGAGGCCGGCGGCACCGTCATCGGCCCGGAAGCCGCCAACTGGTTTCCCGGCAGCCGCGTGATCTTCCCCCGCGCGGCAACCCTGGGCCGGCTCGCCTGTAGCCGGACGGATTTTATCCCGGGTGAAGCCATGGAGCCGATCTACCTGCGCCCCACGCAGTTCGTCAAGGCACCGCCCCCGCGCATCGTGCCTTCTCCCTGACCGGTGCCAGCGAAGTCTTGCTGAGGCAACTCAGGTCGGTCTTTCTCCGCGCTCTTCGCACTGCTATCCCCCGATTTGATTGGAGGCTGCGTAGATTTAACGCAGAGGCGCGAAGAGCGCAGAGAATCGCAGAGGGTGCATCTTCTCTGCGTTAAGCCCGGTTTGGTCCTGGCTGCGGCTTGGCCGCGCCATTCAGCAGGCATATTCGTGGTTGGCAGGACGCCGCAAATCTGTCACATAACCGCGTGCGATGAAAGAAGCACCACCATTATGACCAAGCAGGAATTGCTCAAGGCAATGTGCCTGGAACTGGGCCAGGCCGACCTCAAGGCCATTGGCCAGTGCCGGGGGTTTGATTCACAGACCGTGGCTTCGCGAGCGCTGATCGAGCATGTCTTCCTCTCGGAGCAGGGGCTGCCAGCGGCGATGGCTTTACTGACGGAAGCGGAGTCGCTCGGTTTGCACTTGTTGAACTGCCTGGGGGAAGCGGTGGACCTGGACTTCTTCAAACCGGTTTATCCCGGGCTGGTTCCCACCAGCTATTATGGGAGTTTCACCGAGAGGTATAAGGGGCTTTTTCACAAGATTAAAGCGCAGTTGATTCGCCGCGGGATATTGCTGTGCGGTGCCCTGCCCAAAGGCTACGAGAATATTTCGGTTCTGGAGCGGACCCGGCTGGAGTTTCCCGGGGAGTTTAGCGCGTTCCTGCCTCCACTTTTTCCGCCACGCCAGTTGGACCCGGCCACAGTCGGGCAGCATCGGGGGAACATTCTGAGGGACAAACTCCGGGAGATTTTGCAAGCGGAGGCCACGCCGGCGGGCGATGCCGCGCGGGGTGAAACGGGCCGCTGGCGGCTGGCCAAGGGGGAGCTGCTCTTCGGCGGGAAACCGTTCCGGATGAAGCAACTGGAGGAATGGCGCCTGGGGCGGTTTGATGCGGTGGTGGGCTACAAGGCCAAGGAGCAAGCCGAGGCGTTGCAGCCCGTGCCGTTGCTGAAGTATGCCTTCTCGCGGCTGCGGGAGAATGAGTGGCTGGCTCCCGAGGATCTGCTGCCTTTCTGGAAAATGGCGTTGCCGGGGGCCAAGGCACCGGGTCCGCAGAACGTATGCGAAGACGGATACGAATGGGGATGTTTCGAGCGTGCCGGGCAGCAGGGGAGCTATTTGTATCGCCTGCCGAAACCCGCAGATGCCGTGGCCGAGACACCGCCGGAGGACTTCCTGGACGTGAGTGATGAACGGGCGGTGCGCGTGGATCTTGACCGCGCGTCGTTGGAAGCCGTGGAGAAAGTGGCCGAGGTTTCCCGGCTGAAGGTGGCGCGCGGGTCGCTGTGGGCGGAGCCCGACTTCCTGCGGCTCAGCCATGCCCCGGCGGACACTCTGTCCAGCCCGGTATTTCGCTGGCTGCGGGAGCGGCACCCGGCTTTCCGCCACACGAGCGAAACGATCGAACTGCGGAGAGGCAAGTTGATCGTCCACCGGAACCTGCTGGTGGCGCAAGTGAGCGATTTGGGCCTGAAGGTGATGCTGGAGAAGAAGTTTGGCGACTCCGGCCCCCTGGTGTCTCTCTCCCGTGAGTTTGTGGCTTTTCCCAACGGGCTGCTGCCGGAAATTAAGAGCTGGCTGAAGAAATCGGGGCATGTGGTGAAGAGCCTCAACTCCGGGGAGAGCCCTGACGAAGCCGAAGAGACTTAAACCATGAAGCTGCCTTCACTCAACCTCAAGGAGGTCAAAGTAACCGATCTGGAGGTATTCGCCAACCGGACGGACATCCGGTACGACCTGCACGCGTTCATGGACTACGCGCGCAGCCACGAGATCAAGCGGGGACACCGCGACAACCGCGTGCCCACGGGCCACCAGCAGCGCCTGGCCAAACTGCTGAGCCATCCCGCCATCGAGGCGGACATGGATGAGGACAAGTGCTATCCCTGGGTTGAGCACCTGGACCGGGTGTGTTTGGCGCTCAAGTTTGTGAGCTACGACATCAAGGGGGTCTATGCGGGCTACTCGAGTTCCGAGCCCTCGTTTCCGGACAACTTCATAACCGTGGAAGAGGCTGCCTACAGCATGTTTCTCGAACTGCCGTTGCAGGCGCAGGAGGAAAGGCTGCTTGACCTACACCTGGCTCTCGCAGGGCGCGGGAGTGAGTTTTTTGGCCAAGTCCCGTTGGCCCGGTTGGATGGGTTTGAAGGCTGGGGCACCGCCTGCGGGGTGCTGCCGACCATTCCCTTTCCCGGCGTGCGGCGACGACTTTTGCAACTGCTCGCGGAATGCCCGAGCGGAACCTGGTTCAGCACCGAGTCTCTGGTCGAGCACTTGCAGCAGCACGATCCCTGGTTCCTGATTCCAAAGGAGATTCCCGCTTCCGTGAGGCAGACAATGGTCAACAAAGGCCGTTACGGCAATTTCATCGAGCGCAAACGCGGCGATTGGAGTCATCGCAATCCGATTTCCGACAAGGACCCCGAGGGGTTTGCGAAAGTAGAGGGGCGGTATCTCGAGCGCTTTTTGGAAGGAATCCCACTGGTGCTGGGCTACACGGAAGTCGCCTACGTGAAACGGAAGACGGAGACGCCGATTGAGCCATCCCGCGGTCTCCTAGCGGCTTTTCGGGTCACCGAGCGCCTGCGGCGCGCGCTGCAGAAGGAGATTGCCGCCCCCAAAGTCACCGTGCTTCCCAACTTCGAGGTTCATGTCGAGTCGCTCTTCTTCCCGGCGCAAACCGAGCAGCAACTCCGTCCGCTGGGCGATTTGGTCCAACGCGGCATCGCCACCGTGTTCAAGCTGACCCGCGCCAAGGTGGCCGCCGCTTTGGCTGCGGACTCCAAGACGGACGCCATTGCGACGCTGAAGCGCCTTTCCGGGCGCGACCTGCCAGCCAATGTCGAACAGGAATTGGGCGAATGGGCGGGGCACTCAGAGAAATTCGTTCTCTATGAAGGCTTTGGCCTGCTGGAAGGCCGCCGGGAGGCTGCCCAGGTGGAGCGATTCATCCAGGAGGCCATCTCAGCCGATTTCGCCATCATCCGGAAGCCGGAGGAGTTATACCAGCATTTGGAAGCGGCCGAGCAGGTGCCGGTCAAAGTCCGGCACGCGGACACGGCCTGGTCGGCCCGGGAACAGGTCCGGAGCCGGCTGGCCCCCGCGGCTCCGGCCCGGCGCGCAGTCAGCAAGAAGCCGGTGAAGATTAAACGCAGCCTGCAGACGACGCTCTGGTTCGCCGAGGCCGAGACCTATGCCGCCTTTTGCAAGCTGCTGCTCGACGCCAAGTGCGTGCTGCCCATGGACCCGCGCTCCCTTACCGTGCGCTACTCCGCGAAAGCCGAACCGCTGATCAAAGAGCTCCTGAAGAAACTCAAAGAGGAGTATGCGGTGGCGATCGAGGACATCGAGATCTGAACCCGTGCCCGACATCAAGAACCCGCTGATCGTTCAGAGCGACCACACCATCCTGGTGGAGGTTGACAATCCGCGCTATGGCGAGGCGCGGGACCGCCTGGTGCGGTTCGCGGAATTGGTCAAGTCGCCGGAGCATATCCATACCTACCGCCTGACGCCGTTATCCATCTGGAATGCCTGCGCGGCCGGGCTTACAGCGGAGTTCATCACCCAGTCACTTACGGGCCTGGCGAAGTATTCGGTGCCGGAGCATCTGCTGGTTTCGGTGCGCGATTTTGCCAGCCGCTATGGCCGGGTGCAGGTGGCCCGGGATGATCGGGGCTTGATCCTATCCACCAATGATGTGCCCCTGGCCGAGGAGATCTCGCGGCAGAAGACCGTGGCTCCGTTCCTGCGCGAGCGCCTCGAGCCGCGGCGGTTCCTGGTGGACCCGGGGGACCGCGGGCGGCTCAAGCTGGCGCTGATCAAGATCGGCTTTCCGGCCGAGGACCTCGCGGGCTACGCGACAGGCGAGGATTTCCCGATCGAATTGCGGCTGGTGACGCGCGCCGGCCGGCCCTTTGCGGTGCGCCATTACCAGGAAGATGCAGCGCGGGTTTTCCATGCGGGCGGCACCGAGCGCGGCGGCTCCGGGGTGATTGTTCTGCCTTGCGGCGGCGGCAAGACCATCGTAGCCCTCGCCTGCATGGCGCTGGTGCAAAGCTCCACGCTGATCCTGGTGACCAGCGTGACCGCCGCGCGGCAGTGGATCGAGGAGCTGCTGGACAAGACCACGATTCCCGAAGACATGATCGGCGAATACTGCGGCACGGCCAAGGAAGTGCGCTCGGTTACCCTGGCCACCTACCAGATGCTGACGCATCGTTCGAGCCAGGACGCCGAGTTCACCCACCTGAAACTATTCGACGAGCGCAACTGGGGCCTGATCATTTACGACGAGGTGCACCTGCTGCCCGCGCCGGTCTTTCAGATCACTGCTAGCCTGCAGGCCCGGCGGCGGTTGGGGTTGACGGCGACGCTGGTCCGGGAGGACGGACGCGAGGACGATGTCTTCGCCCTGATCGGCCCCAAGAAGGTGGATGTCCCCTGGAAGGAAATGGAGGCGGAAGGCTGGATTGCCAAGGCCCGCTGCACCGAGATCCGGCTGCCCCTGTCCCCCAAGCGCCGCTTTGAATACGCGGTCGCGCCCAACCGCCAGAAGTTCCGCGTCGCGTCGGAGAACCCCGAGAAGCTCAAGGTCGTGCGCCGCCTGCTGAAGCGCCACGCCGACACGCCGACGCTCATTATCGGGATGTATGTCGAGCAGATCAAACAGATGGCGGAGGAGCTGAACATTCCCATCCTCACCGGGAGCACGCCGCAGAAGGTGCGTGACGGGGTTTACGCCGACTTCAAAGCCGGGCGCTTGCGGCAACTGGTGGTGTCCAAGATCGCCAATTTCTCGGTGGACCTGCCGGACGCCGGCGTGGCCATCCAGATCTCCGGCACGTTTGGTTCGCGACAGGAAGAGGCGCAGCGACTGGGCCGGGTGCTGCGGCCCAAGCCCGGGGAGAACCAGGCCTACTTCTATTCGATTGTCTCGCGCGACACCGTGGAGCAGGAATTCGCGATGAACCGACAGCTCTTCCTGTGCGAGCAAGGCTACGAATACGCCATCTGGAATCTGGAGAGCGCCGCGGATGTGGAAGCGCCTTAGTTTGACGCCCTCTGCCAGTCCTGACAAGATGAGGACGCAATGGCTGCAAACTCCATGACCCCTGCCCAAATCCAGCAGGCCCTCTCCGATATTACCGCTGAGAGCGATCCCGCGCTCAAGCATCTCAAGCTGGCCAGCCTCGTTTCCGCCGTCTTTCGGGAGCGCGGCGTCGAGTTGGTCGTCGTGGGCGGCTCCGCCATCGAATTCTACACGGAGGGAGCGTATGTCTCCGGCGACCTTGACATGTGCCTCGTCTCGCCAACTCGGCTCGACGTCCGCACACGCCAGGAGTTGATGGGCCGGCTGGCGGCTCGGGGCGGGCCGCGGAGTTGGCAAGTGGCCGGGCATTTCGTAGATATTCTCGGTGAAGTCGAAACGCTGGCACGGACGCCTTTCGATGAGCTTCAAGCGCCCTACGGTCCCGTGCGTCTGGTCAGCCCGGAAGACTTGCTGGTGGAGCGCGTCTTGATTTCCGTCTATCCGCAACGGCACGAACCGGCGGCACTCTGCGTCCGCAAACTGATTGCGGTGGCCCTCGCCGGCCTGGTGGAAGTGGATTGGGCGGAAGCCCGCCGGCTTGCGACCCGGCCGGAATACGATATTCTGCCTGTGTTGGAACAGCTTGTTGGTGAAGTCGCGCATGAGCTCGGAAAAGACAGTCCCTATCATTCCTAAGTGCCGCCCAATCAGTTGGGAGGATTGGCTCGCGGGGCGCCGCGCCCGGCGCGAGGTGGGCAACCGTGTTGCCCCGGAGATCATCCGCCGCTCCAGCAGTTCCAGCGACAAGCGCCTGCGCAAGCTGTTCAACGGCGAACGCGGGCTGCCGTTCAAGAAGACGGAGGAACTCTGAACACCGGTCAGACCATTGCAGCAGCGGAAGCCGGGCGAAGTGATTCAGCCCGGAAATCACTTCGCCTTCCCGAATTGCTCGCGCCGGCGGGAGATTGGGAATGCGTCCGGGCCGCCGTTGAGAACGGCGCGGACGCGATCTACTTCGGCCTGGAGAAGTTCAACGCGCGGATGCGCGCCAACAATTTCACCGAAGCCGACCTGCCGAAGCTGATGGAATTCCTGCATCGGCGCGGGGTGAAAGGATATGTCACGTTCAACATCCTCGTGTTCGAGAACGAGATGCTCCAGGCGGAGCAATACCTGCGCACGATCATCGCCGCGGGGGTGGATGCCGCCGTGGTGCAGGATGTGGGCGCCTGCCGGTTGATTCGCCAGGTTTCTCCCGACTTCCCGATTCATGGGTCAACCCAGATGACGATCTCCAGCGTGGCCGGCGTGGAATTCGCCCGCGCGCTCGGCTGTGACCTTGTCGTCCTCGCCCGCGAGTGTTCCCTCAAGGAAATTGCAAAGATTGCCGTCCCGGATCACGCATCACGCATCACGCATCACGCCCCGCTTCCCCTGGAAGTCTTCATCCACGGCGCTCTTTGCGTGGCCTATTCCGGCCAGTGCCTGACCAGCGAGGCGCTCGGGGGGCGATCCGCCAATCGCGGCGAGTGCGCGCAAGCCTGCCGGATGCCCTACGATTTGATCGCCGACGGCAAGTTGGTGCCGCTCGGCGACCGCAGGTATTTGCTGAGCCCGCAGGATCTGGCTGGGTTGGACGTCCTGCCGGAGTTGGTTCGCGCGGGAGTGGCCTCGCTCAAGATCGAGGGCCGGCTCAAGTCTCCCGAATACGTGGCCACCATTACCCGCATCTATCGCCAGGCGCTGGACCGGTTGGCAGGCAGCGCGGAGTTTCTGCAAAGCAGCGCCGCTGTCCCGCCCGGCCTGACGCACCGGACTCTCGACACACAGAATCCCCGGTACGAAATGGAGATGGCCTTCTCACGCGGCCTCTCTACCGGCTGGTTTGGCGGCACCAACAATCAGCAGCTCGTGCATGGGCGATTCGGCAAGAAGCGGGGCGTTTACCTCGGAGAAGTGGCGCGGGTGGATGGCGAGCGGGTGGCCGTCAACCTGCAAGGGCCATTGAAGCTGGGCGACGGCATCGTCTTTGACGCGGGCCGCCCCGAGGAACAGGAAGAGGGGGGAAGGGTTTATGGGATTGAAACGGGGCGGGATTCCCGTCGGTCGCTGACCTCTGAGGGTGGCAGAGATGGACGGGGGGCAGGCGAGACGCCCGCCCTGCTTTCCTTCGGTCGGGGGGATATTGACTTCCGCCGCGTGCATGTCGGCGACAGGCTCTGGAAGACGAGCGACCCGGAATTGGACCGCCGCCTCCGCCAGAGCTTCGAGGGTGACGCGCCCCGATTTCAGCGTCCCATTTCAATGGAGGTGCACGGCCTGGCGGGCAAACCCCTGACCCTGATGGTCCGCGATGAGCTGGGCCATGTCGTCCGCCTGGATTCCGTGATGCCGTTGGCCCGGGCCGAGAAGCAGCCGCTCGTCACCGGGCGCCTGCGCGAGCAGCTTGGGCGCCTGGGGGGCACGCCGTTCACATTGGGTGAGCTGAAGAATCAACTCGCCGGCGAGGTGATGCTGCCGGTCAGCGAGTTGAACCGCCTGCGCCGCGAAGCCGTCAATGAGCTGGAAGCGCAACGAGCCCGGCCAAAACGATGGACCCTCCACCCATCCACCCCCGCGCATCCCTCGTCCCCCGCCACCCGCCACCCGCCACCCGCCCCCCCCAAACTGATCGTTCTGGTGCGCACCCTTCCGCAACTTGAGGCGGCGCTGCGGTGCGGCGTGGAAACGCTCTACTGCGAGTTCGAGGACCCGAAGAAATACCGCGAAGCCGTGGCCTGCTTCCGGAGTTCCCCGCTGCGCCCGGCGCATGCCGAGCTGTTTGTCGCGCCGCCGCGGATCTTCAAGCCGGGCGAGGAGTGGACGCTAACTCAGGTCCGGTCCTGCGAGGCCGACGGCTACCTGGTCCGCAACTATGATCATCTGGCATTCTTTGCCAACGACCGCCGCATTGGCGACTACTCGCTCAACATCGCCAACCGGCTGACTGCGGAGCATTTCAAGAACCGCTTCGGCCTTGAACGCATCACCGCCTCCTACGACCTCAACTTCCTGCAACTGGAGGCGCTGCTGCAGGCCGCTCCGCCGGAATGGTTCGAGGTCACCATCCACCAGCATATCCCCATGTTTCACATGGAGCACTGCGTTTTCTGCGCGTTCCTCTCCAGCGGCACGGACTACACGAACTGTGGCCGCCCCTGCGACCACCACGACCTGAA
>JAPLUA010000185.1 GCA_026397855.1 Verrucomicrobiota bacterium
CAAAAACGCGCGTATAAACGAACAGGCACTTGATTATGCAAGAGACGAAACGACTGATTGAGAAGGATCCGAAGCTCAAGAAGGACGATCTGATTGTCATCGGGGGCGCCGGGGGATTCATCGGCGGCGCGCTGGCCCGCTACTTCAGCAACAAGGGCTTCACCCGCATCCGCGTGGCGGACAAGAAACCGCTGCCGGAGTGGTATCAGCGCGTGCCCGGGGTTGAGTGCCTGCACCTGGACCTGAGCGTCTCGGAAAATTGCGAGCGCCTCTGCGAGGACGCCGTCGAGGTGTATAACCTGGCGGCGGACATGGGCGGCATGGGTTTCATCGAGCGCTTTCGCGTGGAATGCCTGCGCAGCGTGCTCATCAACACCCACATGATCGAGGCGGCCTACCGGGCGGGGGCCCGCCGGTATTTCTTCTCCTCGTCCGCCTGCGCCTACAACACCCTGCTCCAGCAGGACCCGAAGGTGCGCGCGCTCAAGGAATCAGACGCCTACCCGGCGATGGCCGAGCGCGGCTACGGCTGGGAGAAGCTGCAGCCATCTGTCGCAAGGTCATCGCCGCCGTGGATACAGGCAAGCCCACGATCAACATCTGGGGTGACGGCACCGCGACCCGCAGCTTCATGTATATAGACGACTGCGTGAAGGGGATTGACATGATCATGCACAGCGACGCGCTGATCGCGACTGCCATCAACCTCGGCACGAGCGAACTGGTCACCATCAACGAGCTGGTGTCCAAGGTGGAGAAGATCGCCGGGATCACGCTGAAGCGCGAATACGACCTGACCGCGCCGCGCGGTGTGGCCGGCCGCAACAGCGACAACACCTTTATCAAGAAGATGCTCAAGTGGGAGCCCGACACCCCGCTCGACACGGGCCTGCGCGCAACCTACAAGTGGATTCAGACCCAGTATGCCGCCAAGAAGGCCGGCAAACGGGTGGTGGATTAGCCGGGAAACGGCAGTTAGCGCAAAGCCGCCAGCAAGCAACGGCGCAAGGGATAGGGAGATGGGGCGGGAAGATTAAGTTTGCGGCTTGGCCGCGCTTTAGCCCTTGAGAACCGCAGCGCCGGCGGCGGGGCGCGAGACAAAAAGCGAAGGGATGATCTTCGTGCGCTGCTCGTATCCGGAAGCGAGCCGCGCGGAGATGTCGGCAACGCTTTCGGTGCGAACGAGGGCCACGGCACAGCCGCCAAAACCGCCGCCGGTCATCCGGCAGCCGATCACCCCGCCCCCGGGGCCGATTGCCCCGGCAATGTCCACGACCGCATCCAGCTCCGGGCAGCTCACCTCATAGTCGTCTCTCAGGGACGCATGGCTGGCATACATGAGCTGTCCGACGGTGGGCCAGTTGGAGGCACGCACCCCCTCGGCTGCATGGAGGGTCCGCTCGATCTCACTGACGACGTGCCGGGCGCGGCGAAAAACCGTTCCATCCATCATGCCCCGCGCGCGCTCCAGCATGTCCGCGGAGACGTCCCGCAGCGAAACCACGCCGAGCGCCATGGCAGCCTGCCCGCACTCGGCACGGCGTTTGGCGTATTCGCCGCCCGTCAGCTCATGCTTCACATTGGTGTTGATGATGAGCAGCGACATGGCGGGATCAGACATCGGCACCAGCTCCGGCTTCCGGGAGCGGCAATCCAGGAGCAGGAGGTGGCTTTCCCGGCCCATCACGGAGATAAACTGGTCCATGATGCCGCAGGGCATCCCGGCGTATTCGTGCTCGGCCTTCTGGCACAGCAACGCCTTGTCCACCGGGTCGAGCGTCTGCCCCGTGGCAGCCTCCAGCAAAGTGGCGGTGGCAACCTCCAGCGCGGCGCTGCTGGATAAACCGCCGCCGAACGGCACCGTCGAATTGAACACGGCGTCGAACCCGGGCGGCTTGACCCCGCGCGCGACAAAGCCGGCAATGACTCCGACCGGGTAGTTCCCCCAATGGCCCTTTGGGCCGGGCTTGAGCGGCTGCGCAAGGTCCACGGTCACGACCCCGTCGCCGGCTGTGCTTCGGAGCGTGATCCTGTCCGTGTTATTCGGGGAGGCGGCAATGACCGTGTAGCGCTCAATGGCCATCGGCAGGACGAAGCCGTCGTTGTAGTCGGTGTGCTCGCCGATGACGTTGACGCGACCGGGCGCGGCGGCGATCCATCGGGGTTCACGGCTCGATCCATTCTTGAAGTCCATGGCGGTTTGCCGGGCAAGTTCATTTACGTTCATAGGCGCCTGGGGACGAAAGGTGAAAGCGTCAGGTGACGGAGAACTGGTGGATGGTCAACTGGTGATAGGTTTCGCCCGGACGCAAAATCGTCGAGGGGAAGTGCGGGATGTTGATCGAGTTCGGGAAGTGCTGGGCTTCGAGGCAAAGGCCGGAATGCCGGCCGTAAACGGCCCCGCCCTTGCCGACGAGCGAGCCGTCCAGCCAGTTTGCCGTGTAAAGCTGCACGCCCGGCTCGGTGGTGAAAACCTCCATCACGCGGCCCGACCGGGGCTCCTCCACCCTGGCACAGAAAGCGGGCTGGCCGGAATTCGTGCCGTCGCCGCGCAGGACAAAATTGTGATCGTAGCCCTGCGGCTTGCCGCCCAGGCTGGCAAACCGGGTGCCGACGACCCTCGACCTGGTAAAGTCGAGCGCCGTGCCCTTGACAGGGCGAACCTCGCCCGTCGGCACGTCAGTCGGGCTCTTCGGGGTATAGAAGTCTGCCGCAATCATGAGCCGGTGGCCTTTGATGTCGCCCCGGCCGGCCAGGTTGAAGTAAGAGTGGTTGGTGAGATTGATCGGCGTGGCCCGCGTTGCCGTCGCGGTGTAGTCGATCAGGAACTCGCCGGCATCGGTCAGCTTCATAATGACCATGACCGCAAGTTCGCCAGGATAGCCCTCCTCGCCATCCGCGCTGGTGTAATCGAAGCGCACCGCCGTCCCGCGAAGCGGCGTTGCCTTCCAAAGCGCCTTGTCGAAACCCCTGGTGCCGCCGTGCAGCGCGTTGGGGCCGTTGTTTACGGCCAGGGAATATGGCTTGCCCTCGAGCATGAACCTGCCGCCGGCGATGCGGTTGGCCACGCGCCCCGTGGTGCAGCCGAAGTAGGGATGGCGCTTGAGATACTGCTCCAGGTTATCGAAGCCGAGCACCACGTCCTCGGGCTTCCCATCTCGATCCGGCACATGCAGCTCCGTGAGAATGGTTCCGTAGTTGGTGACTTTGGCGACCATCCCCCGGGTGTTGGTGAGGGTATAAAGATCCGCCGCCGTGCCATCCGGCAGCCGGCCGAACCTGCTCTTGAGAAGGCCCGATTTCATGCCCGTCATTTCCTCTCCTGGCCCTGCGGGGGTGCGGGCTTGACCCCGGCGCGCCACGCCAGGAACAGCATGCACGCCCCGAAGACCAGCAGGACGGCGCCCCAGATCAGGTTGATATTGATGCCCAGCGAGTGGGCCTCGTAGATGGCCTTGTCGGACACGGCCCCGAAGACCACGAGGATGACGCCGAACACGCTGAACATGATGCCGATGGGAAGTCGAAGGTCAAAGTTCATAAGGATGCGGAGTTGAGGTTTACCAGAAGATGATGTTAAGGATGAGGGTGGCCACCAGCACGAGAACGCCGAGGACCACGGGCTGCTGGTACCAGGGCTCGTGCGCGGTTTCCGGTTTGGGGGTCAACGAATAGACCAGGCCCTTGAGCTCCTCGTCGGTCTTGGTTCGCTTTGTGGCAAGCGAGATGAGGATCGTCAGGAGGAAACACGCGGTCCAGGCGACAATGGCCATCCAGAAATTCTGCCCCATCTCGCTGTGGAAGTTGAGCCGGGTGGCAATCCAGCCGCCCTTGATCCCCACCTCCGCGCCTTCGGAAAGGGCCAGCCCATGGAAGATCGCCGCGGCCAGCGTGCCTCCGAGCAGGCCGAAAAAGGCCCCGTGACCGGTTGTCCGGCGCCAGAACATGCCCAGGAGGAAGGTCGCAAAGAGGGGCGCGTTGACGAAGCCGAAGACAAGCTGGAGCATGTCCATGATGTTATTGAACTTGGAGGCGAGGTAGGCGCAGCCGATGCTGACCAGGATGCCGAAGACCGTTGCCCAGCGGCCCATCCAGAGGTAGTGGGTGTCCGACTTCTTGGGGGCGATGTAGCTCTGGTAGATGTCGTAGGTCCAGACGGTGTTGAAGGCGGTGACATTGCCCGCCATCCCCGACATGAAGGAGGCCATCAGCGCCGTGAACCCGATGCCTAGCAGCCCGGTGGGGAAGTATTTGGCCAGCAGCATCGGGATGGTCATGTTGTAGTCAATGCCCTTGGCCGGGTTGTTGTCCACAAACGGGAGGAAGTGATCCCCGGCATGATACATGGCGATGGCGATCATTCCGGGCAGGATGACCAGCGCCGGAAAGAGCATCTTGGGAATGGCGGCGATGAGCGGAGTGCGGCGCGCGGCGGACATGGAGTTGGCGGCCATCGCGCGCTGCACCACCAGGAAGTCCGTGCACCAGTATCCGAAGGACAGCACGAAGCCCAGGCCCATCACCATGCCGAACCACCCCACCCCCATCGGGTTCTCCAGCGAGCTGCCCATGTGCTGCCACGAGTCCGACCACGTGCCGGCGGCAAAGTGCTGGCTGGTGGCCACCGGTATCAGCTTCTGCTTGAGGGCGGACCAGCCGCCGATGTCCTTGAGGGCCAGGAAAACCAGCGGCGAGAAGCCGAGCACGATCATGAAGAACTGCAGGACCTCGTTGTAAATGGCGGAGGTCAGCCCGCCGAGGAAGATATACACCAGCACGATGAAGGCGGATACCGCAATGCAGGCGTTGTAGTCCCACCCCATGAGGGTCTGGAGCAGCTTGGCCAGCGCGTGCAGGGAGATGCCGGAGGAGAAGACGGTCATGACCGCGAAGGAGATGGCATTGAACCCGCGCGTCTTCTCGTCGAACCGGAGCTTGAGGTATTCAGGCACCGAGCGGGCGCGCGAGCCGTAGTAGAATGGCATCATGAAGATCGCCAGGAACACCATCGCCGGGATGGCCCCCAGCCAGTAGAAGTGGCTGGTCATGATGCCATACTTGGCGCCCGAGGCCGCCATGCCGATGACCTCCTGCGCGCCTAGGTTTGCCGAGAGAAAGGCCAGGCCCGTCACCCAGGCGGGAATGGAGCGCCCCGACAGGAAGAAGTCGGAGCTGCCCTTCATGTAACGTTTCAGAACCCAGCCGATGCCGATGACAAAGGCGAAGTAGATGAGCAGGATCGCGTAGTCTATGCCTCCAAGTTGAATGTGCATGTTGATCGTTGTTGTCTTGAGTTATGCCGCGGCCCAAGGCGACTCTGTGGGACGCCAGGAGCCCCGAACTGTCTGATGGCGCTGATCATAATAATTTTCCCGCGCCTGCCAAAGCAATTTTGCCGCCCCGGGGGCTTGAAACCCGAAATCCTGACTCGCCCGAGCGGGGGTAATTCGGTTTCAGGTAACAGGCGGAAGCTTTCGGGCGCGGGTGTGTCGGGCATTCAAGGCAGAGGCTCGCCGCGGGCCGCGATCAGGAGGCTGTACCATTCTTCGCGCGTCAACTCCAGGTCGGCGGCTTTGACGGCTTCGCGGATGCGGTCGGGATGGGTCGATCCGACGACGGGTTGGATCCGGGCCGGATGCTTCAGCAGCCAAGCCAGCGCCACGGTCAGACGGGTGGCGCCGCGGGACCTGGCGATGCCGTCCAGCACCGGCAGGAGCCGCTCCAGCCGGTAAGCTTCCTGGGCGGGGAGAAGCTGCTTCGCGCCGTCGCCGAGCAATCCCCCGGCCAGGGGACTCCAGGCCATGGGAGTGATCCGCTCGATCAGGCATTGGTCCAGCGTGCCGTCAGTGAAGGGATCCAGCCGCCCGAGGCTGATCTCGACCTGGTGCGCGACGAGCGGCATCGGGCAGGCGACCTGCAGCGCCGTTACCAGCGTTGGGCGGAAGTTGCTCACGCCGAAATACCGCACTTTGCCCGCCGCCCGCAGTTCCGAAAACGCCCGGGCCACTTCCTCGGGATCAGCCAGGTAGTCGGGCCGGTGCAGCAGGTAGAGGTCAATCGTCTCGAGGCCCAGGCGCTTGAGCGATTGCTCGCACGCGCTGATGATATGCGGGGCGGAGAAGTCGTAGCGGGGCGGCGAATCGGGCTGCGGGTCACCCCCAGGCCGGATGCCCCCCTTGGTCGCGATCAGCACACGTCCGCGCATGCCCGGGACTTCCTGGAGAACCTCGCCGAGAATGCGCTCGGCCTCGCCGCGGCAGTAAATGTCCGCGTTGTCAAATAGCGTGTAGCCCGCTTCGTACGCGGCGATGATCGCGCGGCGTCCGGCGGCGCGGCTGTCCGGCGTGACCTCGGCGGGGTTCCAGCTTCCCGCCACGCGCCAACAACCATACGCCAGCCGGCTGCTGGTCAGTGAACTGACTCCCAATGGGATGGTTTGCATAATATGGACAATCTTCCTACCAGCTTCACTGCCCCGACGCAATCGCCAGAACGTGACCGGCTCGCGGGAAGCATCCGGGCAGTAGCACCGCTCTCAAGCCGAGGGATGCCAGAACCACGCGTGCTCAGATAAATCCGGCCCGTTTCCATGCCATACCCGGGACAGGCCGGCAGGCGCTCTGGCACCATCCCAGGTGCAGGGCATTGGAGCCGTTTGTAACATTCCCAGGCTGCACCCCCAGGGTGACAATGTAACAGACGGCTCCAAGGCCATTCCCGGCGACCCCAGTGCCGTGCCTCCCCGGCGGTCCAAGCGTGATTCAACGGTAGTACTACGGTAGCGCTACGGTATTGCCCCCGTAGCGGCCCCATGTTGATCAGATCAACATGGGGCCGCTACCGTAGTGCTACCGGGGCAATACCGGGGCACTACCGTTGAATCACGCTTGCGCCATGCTTCCAGCGCCGCTGATGTCTGTTACGTAACAGGGCAGAGCGGCAGCCGGGAGTTGGAGGGATGAACTGCGGAACACGGGTGGGCGGAGTTACAGGCATCGAAAACCACGAGGGGCTGACACATTACGGCCTCTACGACACCGCAGTGGCGCGAGAGTAAGGGGGCCGCCCGCCGCCCCGATTTCAGGATGAAGTTCCGCTGAAAGCGTCCAAACTCCAGCGGCAAGCTGGAAGCTTGCCTGGACGAGCGCAAGCCGGAGGCTTACGCTACTACCTGATGCTACTTGCAAGCTGCGGCCCTCGTGGGACAGTCCCTCGCGGGGCACTTGCCTTTCGGGGCAATTGCGGCAAGCTGCCACCGGTGAAAGGCTTTTCTTCCAGTTCGTTGATGCGGAGCCGCTACCCGGTGGCCGTCATCGCGGGGCTCCTGCTGGCGGGCTCATTCCCGAAGATCGGCATCGCGGGCCTGGCGTGGGTGGCGCCCGCCCTGATCCTGGCCACCGCCCTGGGCAAAGGCGGCGGGGAGAGCTTTCGGATCGGCTACGTCGCGGGATTGGCCCATTACCTGGCTTCGCTTTCCTGGCTGCTGCTGATTCCCTACCGGTGGCATTCCATCCCGCTGGGACCGGCAACCGGGTGGCTCGCCCTGAGCGCCTACCTGGCGCTGTATCCGGCAGTCCACAGTCCACTGTCCACGGTCCACGGTCTGCCCGGAACAAACCCCTCCTGGCTGCCGGCTGGGTTTGGCGGGTTGCTGGCGCGGAGTTGGGGGCAGCGGACGATCTGGGCAATCTCAGGCGCGGCGCTCTGGGTGGCGCTGGAGATGGTTGTCTCGCGGCTGTTCTCCGGCTTTCCGTGGAACCTGCTCGGCTCATCGCAATACCAGATGGTGCCGCTGATTCAAGTCGCCTCCGTTGCCGGTATCTATGGCGTCTCCTTCCTGCTCGTCTGGGTTTCGCTATCCCTCCTGTCGGCGGGTTTGATGGTTGTGCTGCGACCGACTTTGCGCTCGGCCTGGGTGGGCGAGATGATTCTGCCGCTGACCGTCGTCGCGCTGGTGTTCAACTTCGGTTTCCGGCAACTCACCGCGGACGCCCCTCCGGTCCGCACCCTCAAGGTGACGCTGGTCCAGCCGAGTATTCCGCAGACGCTGATCTGGGATACCAGCCGCGACCGGGAGCGCTTCGGCGAACTGGTCCGGCTCTCCGAGCAAGCCCTAACCAACCAGCCGGACCTGCTGGTCTGGCCCGAGGCCGCAGTGCCGAGCTACGCGCGCTGGGACACGAACATCTACCCCGCCATCACCAATCTCATCCGCCAGCACCGCGCGTGGCTGATCCTCGGCTCCGACGACGTGGGGCTGCCCACTCATCCCGCCCATGCGGATGATTACGAGTATTACAACGCCAGCTTCCTGGTCGCCCCGGACGGCGACTTCGCCAACCGCTACCGCAAGCGCAACCTGGTCATCTTCGGCGAGTATGTCCCGCTCGTGCGCTGGCTGCCCTTTGTGAAATGGTTCACGCCGATCGAAGGCGGCTTCACCCCCGGCAATCGCCCGGTCCCCTTCTCCTTGACCAACCTGGATGTGAAAGCCTCCGTGCTGATCTGCTTCGAGGATATCTTCCCGCACCTCGCCCGCGAATATGCCGACGACGATACGGATTTCCTGGTGAACCTGACGAACAACGGCTGGTTCGGCGAGAGCGCGGCCCAGTGGCAGCACGCCGCCGGCGCCGTGTTCCGCGCCGTGGAAAACGGTCTGCCGCTGATCCGCTGCTCGAATAACGGCCTGACCGGCTGGGTGGACGCCCGGGGTCGCCTGCGGCAGGTCTTCCGCGATGACCGGGGCACGATCTATGGCCCGGGCTTCCTGACCGCGGAAATCCCCCTGCTCGGCCCCGGCGAGAAGCGCGAGGCCACCTTCTATCACCGGCACGGTGATGCGTTCGGCTGGGCGTGTGTTGGCATTGCCGGAATCATGCTGGCCCGGAGGCTTGGAACCATGCGGCGATCCTCGGGTGCGTAGGGTGCCCGCCAGCCCGCGGTGCGCCAAAAGTAACTGTTACCCGAGGACGGAGCCAGGGCTGGGGCGTATTCGATACTGGCAACTCTTCAGTCGCATATCCTATGATCCAGCCATGCGTGTTTTGATCGTGGGCTGCGGTTATGTCGGTCGGGCGCTCGGAGCTGAATTGACCCGCCAGGGCCATGAGGTCGCTGGAGTGCGCCGAAGCCGGGGGGCCCAAGCCGATTTACGGTCCGCAGGCATCCAGCCGATCGTAGCCGACATCACCCAACTCGGGGAGCTGGCCGCCCTGCCGCGAGGCTGGGATTGGGTGGTCAACTGCTCGTCCTCGTCCGGCGGTGCGGCGGCGGACTACCGCGAGGTTTATCTGCACGGGACGCGCAACCTGGTCGAGTGGCTGATGGCCGCGCCTCCCCGAAAGTTCGTCTATACCAGCAGCACCAGCGTGTACGGACAAAACGACGGCTCGCTCGTGACCGAAGACTGCCCCACCGAGCCCGCCGTCGAGACCGGACAGGTTCTGGTTGCGACCGAAAGCCTCCTGCTGGAAGCAGCGCGCCAAAGGGGATTCCCCGCAGCGATCCTGCGCGTGGCGGGCATTTATGGGCCGGGCCGGGGCCACTGGTTCAAACAGTATATGGCCGGGACAGCAGTCGTGGAAGGCGAGGGCCAACGTCTGTTGAATATGATCCATCGGGACGATGTTGTCGGCGCCATCATCGCCGCGCTCCAAAACGGCCAGCCCGGCCAAGTCTATAATGCGGCGGATGACGAGCCGGTTTCACAGCACGCTTTCTACCAGTGGCTGTCGGCCACGCTGGGCGGACCGATGCCGCCTGTCGTGCCCGCGGACGCCCCGGCAGCGTCGAAACGCGGTGCGACCAACAAGCGCGTTTCCAATCGCCGCCTCAGGCTGGAGCTGGGTTGCCAGCTCAAGTATCCAACATTTCGGGAGGGCTATGCGGCGGAAATCGAGCGGCTGCGCCAGGCGGGAGAATGGGATGCCGCCAAGCTGGCCGTTTACTGAGTCGCATGGCACTACACCAAAAGCTACGGAAGCTTCTCCCTCTCCCCTTCAGAAGGCCGCATATTCGCCACCCAAGATGAGGCATCGGCATAAAGCTACCGAATCTTCTCCCTCTCCCCTTCAGAAGGGGAGAGGGCCGGGGAGAGGGGTCCCCCTATGTGTTCTCTATCCCACCGTTTTGTCAGCACAAAGAACCTTTATGATCCAACTCAGACCTCTCTGCACCGCAGCAATCCTGCTGGCGCTGGCTTTCCCAAACAACTTGCCGGCGGCGCCGGCGCGCGAATTGAAGCTCGCCGCGAAGACCGCACCGGCGGGTTACGTCGAAGTAACCGGCGTGGAGGCCGGCGCGTTCGATCCCGGGCCCTGGCAGGCCGGCACGCTCAACCTGCTGCCGGACCTGCGGTTCCCGTTGCTGGCGCCACGGGAAGGCAAGCTCCGCAACATCTACGCCCCGTCGGCCGTGGAAACGCCCGGCGGCTATTGCGTCTTCTATGGCGCCTGGGATGGCGTCCCGAGCGGCAACGATCGCATCTACAGCGCCACGACCGATGCCGCCTTCCAGGACTTCTCGCACCGGCACGAGGTCATCGTGCCCGGCAGCTACATCCACGCGTGCAACGTCAACGCGCTACGTTCCGAGGATGGCTCCTTCACCCTGTTCGCCACGGTTTACCCCGTCCACCAGCTCAACAAACCGGCCTTCTTCCGCAGCGACACCACCGGCACGAATTGGAACGGCCTGCACGGCGAGCCCTACATCGCGCAGGCGCGGGACATCGTCGAGATTGACGGCTACCCCTACGTCAAGGCGGACATCAACGGCATGAACGTCATGCTCCGGGAAGACGGTGTCTATCGGCTTTACTTTGGCGACTTCCGAAACCCGGGCGGCACTTTCCGCGCCACGAGCACAAACGGCACCCGCTACGCCTTTGAAGCCAGGGTGCTGGCCGGGCCCGGCGCCGTGAATGATGTGAAGAAGTTCCGAGTCGGAGCCGCCACCTGGTACCTGACGGGGCTGCATGAGAACGGCGCGCGCCTGTGGCAGACGGTCTCCACGAACGGCCTGGAATTCCCCGCCGCCCGCCCGCTCCTGACGCACCTGGACGCTGCGGACGCCTACATTGTCGCGCTGGGCTGGGTGACGCGCGGCCCCCAGGAATCGCCGGGCCGCAGGCTGCTGGGTGTCCTGTATGGCGCCGGCCCCGTTCCCGCGCTCAACCGGAACAGCATCCACGCGCGCTGGCTGCAAAAGCGGGTCGTCTTCGTGGCCGGCGACGGCACGCGCATCGCCGGAACCAAAGCGCTCGGCCCCGACCGCCAGCTTCTGGCCTTTCCCGGCGACGCCCCGCTCACCGGCCGGTTCGAGATCTACAGCGAAGACGGCATGACGCTGCTCGGCACCTCCGCTGCGCAAACAATCCAGCGCGGAGAGTGCTACAGCCTGCAGTAATGGGCGTATCTGCAGCCTTGGTGCACATCCTAAGAAACGACTTCGTTTGCTTCTGTGGATTCTTCAACTGCCGCACTCAGGCTCAAATCTCCTGCCATTGCCCGGGGACGGGCACCTGGAATTGGCCGTGGGCATCGGCTTTGACCGGGGGCGGGCTGTTATCGGCCAGGCTATCGAGGTTGTTGCAGAACTGGAAGTTGGACTTCATGATCTCCTCCCAGGTGACGGTCTGCCCAGTGTGGCAGGCGGCGCGGCCCATGAGCGAGGCAAAGTCGGAATAGACCCCGCGCTTCAGCTCGTTATGCGGCCGGTCCTTGCGGATGCTCTCAATGAAGTTGTTCCATTCGTATTGCCAGGGACTGTATTGGTCCTTGGGAGGAGTCCAGGCGACGTTGCCCCGGTTGATGCGCTGATCCTTGAACAGGTGGACGGTGGCGGCGTGGGTCTGGCCGGAAAACTGCGCGGCGCACTTGGTCCCGTGGATGTAGGTGGCGAAGTCGCTTTGGGTATGGTTCATGCGCCGGAACCCGCAAAACGCCTTGGTTCCGTCCGCGAAGGTGTATTCCATCGAATACACGTCAATGTTCTGGCCGCAGTCCTTGGAATCGGGCACGCGGCCGCCAAAGCCGCGCACTTCCACCGGCCAGGCGTCCTTGATCCAGCAACACTCATCAATCTGGTGGATCAGGTTGTCCACCATGTGCCCGGAGCCCACCCAGAATAGGTGGATCCGCCCGAACCGAAGCTGGCTGGTGAGCTTGTTGGCGTTGGCACCCTGGTCTTCCAGCCAGCCGGTCCGCTCCAGCCGGTTGGCGCGGATGAGGGTAACGTCTCCCATGGCCCCCTCGCGTATCTTCTGGAGCAGCGCCTGGCGGGCCGGGGAGTGACGGCACTGGAGACCGGCGGCAATCTTGATCCCCTTCTTCCGCGCCTCTTCATCCGCCCGCAACAGCCGGTGCAACCCGCCCGGGTCGGGGGCAAAGGGCTTCTCCATGAATACGTTGATGCCTTTGCGAATGGCATACTCGACGTGGACGGGCCGGATGTAGGCGCGCGTGGTACACATCGCCACATCCCCGGGCTTGAGGGTGTCAATCGCCTGCCGGTAAGCCTCGAAGCCGATGAACTTGTTCGCGGCTGAAACCTCCACCTGGTCGCCGAACTTCTTCTTGAGCACCTCATGCGCCTGCTCCATGCGATCCCCATCCAGGTCCGCCATGGCATGCAGCTTCACCCCGCCTTCGGGCACGGAGAGAGCATCGCCTACGGCACCGGTGCCGCGCCCCCCGCACCCGATCAGAGCCAGGCGGATGGTGGATTCCGGGGCCGCGAAAACGCCGAAGGGCACCGCCCCGAGCGCGCTCACGCCCGCCGTGAGCAATCCTCCGCGCCGGAGAAACTGGCGGCGGTTAAGTTTGGAAGCCGGGGATGTATCGCTCATGCGGCTTGCCTGGGCTGAGGATGGAATTGGGCTGGCGTTCATATCGGCGAGGGTAACCCGCAGCCCGTGCCCGTCAAGCCGGCACGGCAGCATCGGCATCGCAGCCGCCAACGTCAGTTGGCGCACGATTCCTTCGCAGCACAGATCGGCGCCCGCTGACTTTGGCGGCTGCGACCTCTTGAATCCATCCTGCATCCGCTGCCGCTGCAACCCTGCCGCTTTGCACTTTGGCCCGGACGTAACACGTGTTAGCTTGGCGCCGTGAACAAGTTCCTAACCGGAGTGCTGGTAACCCTGGTGATCCTGTGCCGGCTTCCTGCCGCGACCAACAGCGTAACCCGGGGCACGAACGCAACCGTCACCGCACCGGACCCGAATGACCCGGTTGAGAAGGAATACAAGAAGCTCATGGACGATGACGACGCGGCCCAGAGCGAGGTGGATGCGTGGCTGCGGGAAAACGAGAAGTTTGCCGCCGCAGGAAGCGGGCTGCCGGAAGCGGAATTGAACCAGCGGGTCCGGGACCGCCTGGTGCCGGTCCGGACCGCCTATGAGGATTTCATCCGGCGCCACCCCGCGCACGCGCGCGCGCACGTCGCTTACGGCAGCTTCCTGAACGACCTTCACGAGGAGGATGTGGCCCGGGAACACTGGGAGAAGGCGATGGCGCTGGATCCCAAAAACCCCGCCATCTACAACAACCTGGCCAATCTCTACGGCCACACCGGGCCAGTGAAGAAGGCGTTCGAGTATTATGCCAAAGCCATCGAGCTGAATCCGCGCGAGTCGATTTACTACCACAACTTCGGCACCACGGTCTTCCTGTTCCGCAAGGACGCGCGGGAGTTCTACGGGCTCACGGAGCAGCAGGTGTTCGACAAGGCACTGGAGCTTTACAGCCAGGCGCTCAAGCTCGATCCGCGGAACTTCCCGCTCGCCTCGGATGTCGCCCAGACCTATTACGGCATCCGCCCGCTGCGCGCGGACGACGCGCTGAAGGCCTGGACCAACACGCTGACCGTCGCTGAAAGCGAGATCGAGCGCGAGAGCGTTTACCTTCACCTGGCGCGGGTCAAACTCATTGCCGGCCGCTTCGCCGAGGCGCGGGCGCACCTGAACTGCGTCACCAACGAGACCTACGCCGAATTGAAAACCCGCCTCACACGCAACCTGAACGAGCAGGAGAAGAAGGGCGCCCCCACCAACGCGCCGCCGGCCGCCGGGCAGAAGTGAGCCCTACGCCGCCCTTCAGGGCGAATGGCGCTTGCATGCTGTCAGGGCAGAATAGCCGGGAAAAGGTTCAGAACATCCAAAACGAGGAGGACTGAAGTGCAAACCACTTGTATCTTGGAACTTACGCCCGATGGACACTCTGCACCGCATCGCGCATGACGACGAGGAATCCGGGCCAATCGCGCTCAGTGAACTGCCGGAATGCGGCCATGATCCGGACATGAATCCGTTGCTCGTTGGGCTGTCGCAGGCGCACCACCAGGAGGCCATAATGCGGCTCGTCCCGGTGCTCTGAAAACCCCTTGTCCGTTGTCACAAGCATCCGCTGCCCGGCCTGGGCCAAGGACCAAAGCTCGTCGTCGAACATCCCTTGTCGCTCAGTACCCCGGATATCGAGGACGTCGTGTCCCATCTCCGGAGTTTGACCACGGTGAGGTTCGGGATGTTTTCGTCCACCAGAATCCTCATGAGGCGAGCACGACGTCATCCAGCGGGGTCACCTGGTCTTCAGCTAAAGCAGCGGCGTAGTCGAGGCAGGCGAGAATATCCTCACGAGTGATCGCGGGATACGAGCCGAGAAGAGCCTCGACACTATCTCCGTGCGCGAACATCCGAACGATCTGGTGAACAGGAATGCGCGTGCCGCGGATACAGGCTTGGCCGTGGCAGATTCTGGGGTGGATCGAAATGCGATCGTTCATGATGCCAAGGTATCAGAAACTGCCAATGGGAGCAAGCGCGCCAGGATTCATCTCCCCATGCACGAAGGCAAAAGGGCTTGAGCAAGCGCCATTCCCCCTTCAGGGCAGGAAATAGACCTCCGCCGTGTCGGACCAGATCTTCCCCTTGGCCGCGGCGTCGGGGAGCGGCTGCTGGCAGGGGTCGGTCTCCTTCCACCAGCGTTGCGTCTCGGGATCGGCGGCCATCTTCTTCATGTCGGCATCGAAATCCTTGCCGGTGTATTCCAGGTAGGCGAAGAGGTAGCGCTTACCTTCAATCTCGCGCTCGTGGATGGAGAAGTTGCGGATGTGGCACTCCTTGATCTTCCGGTTGACCGCGGGCCATGGCCGGGCATGGAGTTGACGGTAGTATTCGGCTTTGTCGGGCTTGAGGCCGGTGACCCAGGCGTAGCGCTTGGGCGCGGGCGCGGCACAGCCGGCCAGCACCAGGGCCAGGAGCAGGGGAATGTGGGTTTTCATGCGATCAGTTAACGGAAAGCCAGGTAGAGGACGACAAAGACGACGAGCACCGCGGCCGTGGCGAATCGGTAGTTCCCCAGGCCGCGGCCATGCGGGTCGCCGCGCAGGGGTTCGCGCCAATCTTCCCAGACGAGCGCCCTCGCAGATTCGCGCAGCGGCTCGGGCAGGAGCAGGGAGGACACGATCATAATCGCCAGGCAGGCGCAGAGCAGCAGGAACGCGATGAGCATGAAGTCCCCGCGGTAGAGGCCGGCCCAGTCCACGTAAAAGGCCCCGCCCCCGAGCAATGAGCCCGCGATCAGGGTAATAAACGCCGCGCGGCCGGAGGCCTTCTTCCAGAACACCCCCAGAAGGAACACGGCGGTGATCGGCGGCGCGACGTAGGAGATGAGCTTGTTGATGCCCTCGAAGATCGTCGTGTAGTGGCCGAACAAGGGGGAGCACACAATGGCGAGAACAGTGCCGACGATGGTGGTGATCTTGCCGATCCGGACGAGCTGAGGGTCGGTCAGGGCGGGTTTGTGCCGCTTGAACAGGTCGTAGGCGACGAGCGTGGCGGTGGAATTGAGGGCGGCGGAGCAGGTTTGCATGGCGGCAGCCAGCATGGCGGCGGCGACCAGGCCCTTCAAGCCGACCGGCAGCAGGTGCGTCAGCATGAAGGTGTAGGTGTCAGCAGCGGTTTGGGGGGCCTCTCCGGCGAAACCCCCCTGCTGAACCAGCGCCACGCAGATCACGCCCGGCAGCACGAAGAAGAACACGGGCCAGATCTTGAGGAAGGCGCAGAAGAGCGGCCCCAGCCGGGCGTTGCGCTCGTCCCTGGCCGCAAGCACACGCTGGACGATGGTCTGGTCGCAGCACCAGTACCAGATGCCCAACACCGGGTAGCCGAGCAGGATCGAATACCAGGCCAGCCCGGAGGGATCATTTGCACTGCGTGCCATGTGGAGGAAGTTGCCGGTGCCCCAGGTGACCTTGCTGCCGGCCACGCTCGCCAGCGGGTGAGGGTGAGTCGCGAGCGTGTGCGCGAGCTGGGACCAGCCGCCGATCTTGATATAGCCGACCAGGGTGATGGTCACGGCTCCAACCAGCAGCAGAACGCTTTGCAGGCTCTCCGTCCATACGACGGCGAGCAGGCCGCCCACCATGGTGTAGATGCCCGTCAGCAGGCCGAGGATGATGATGAAGAATAGCAACGCGTCCACGCCGAGCACCGTCGCTCCCGGCGGCAGGCCGAGAATGCCCCGCAAAACCCAGGCGGCGGTGTAAAGCGCCACCCCCATGTGGATAACAATGGCTGAGAAGAGGGAGACGACCGCCAGCACATCGCGGCACGGGCGATTAAAGCGGCGCTCCAAGAAGTCTGGCAGCGTCGGCACCCGCGACCGCAGGTAGAGCGGCGCGAAAAAGAGGGAGAGCAGTATCAGGGTGAACCCGGCCATCCACTCGAAGTTGCCGAAGACGAGGCCGAACTTGTAGGCCGCCTCGGCCAGGCTGACCAGGTGCACCGTCGAGATGTTCGCCGCGAACATCGCCAAACCGATGACGCCCCATCCGAGGGTGTTTCCGGCAAGGAAATAGTGCCCCCCCTCGCCCCCGCGCTCACCGGCGCGGCGGGTAAAGCCGGCGAAAAAGCCCAACCCCACCACGGCGAACAGGTAAATGGCGACGATGATCCAGTCGAGCGTGTTCATAGGCGACGCGATTGCGCAGGCGCGGACTACTGCTCCTGCGCAACCACAACCTTCAGTGACTCAGCCGTCGGGTGCGCTGCCAAATCAACCGCCGCCGCCGTCTCGGCGAGCGGGAATTGGTGCGTGATGAGCCGGCGCACGTCGAGCTTGCGGGAGAAGACCAGGCGGGCGACCTCCGCCTGCAGGAGGAAATCCGCGGAGTAGCTGCCGATCAGGTCTTTCTCATCCACGCAAATCGTCGCCAGGTCAAGCGTCGCCGGGTCGCCGCGCTTGGTGTGCGAGAAGAGCAGCACCTGGCCCCCGCCGCGAACCAACCCTTGGGCCTCGCGCACCACGGCGTCGGAGGGCACGGCGATGACGGCCGCGTCGAGGCCACGTCCCCCGGTGAGCTTGGTGATCAGGGTGGAGAGGCGTGATGCGTGATCCGTGATGCGTGATGGGGCAGGATTCGGATTTCGGATTTGCACCACGCGCGCCGCCCCGAACTCGCGTGCCAGCGCCAGCCGCTCGGGGATCAGATCGGTCGCGACCACCCGCATCCCGTGCAGCGCCAGCAGCCGGGTAAACATCAGCCCGATCGGCCCCTGCCCTGCGACCAGGACCGTGTCGCCGCGCAGCAGGGCGAGGCGTTTGACCCCCTTGAGGACGGTGTTGACCGGCTCGAGCATCGCGCCTTCGAGGAAGGAGTTGCGGGGGGGGATATTGACCACGCCCGGCAGGACGAAGGGCATGACGCGCACATATTCCGCATAGCCGCCGCCTGCCGGCTCGAAGCCGGCGGTTATCCCGGTGCGCTTGTATTGCTCGCACTGGGCGAAGGCGTGATGCCGGCAGGCATGGCACTCATTGCACGGCACATGGTGATGCAACGCCACGCGCTGGCCGACCTTGAAGCCCCTGGCACGCGCGCCGGCGCGGACGATGGTGCCGGCGGTTTCATGGCCAAAAACGCGCGGGGGCGGCACTGTGCCGTAGTGGATCTTCTTGATGTCGGTGGGGCAGACACCGCAGACGGAGACGCGGACGAGCAGCTCTCCGTGCCCGATGGGCGGAACCGGCACGGTTTCGAGCTGCAGCGTGTTCGGTCCGCGGTAAACCACGGCCCGCATGGTTTTCGGTATGGTAAACATGGGTTTTATTCAGCCGCAGATGCTGGTCCCCGGGGCGGGTCGCCTCCGGCAAACGCGCCCCGCTCTGTCCGCCCGCTAATGCTGGACGGCGGGAGCCGAATTGGTTTGGGCGCCGGAACCGTGGCGGGAGGGTTGCTTGTGGCCCGGCGGAAGAGCAGGGCGGCCGTAGATGGTGTTCAGCCCGCACGGAAACCGGGGCGACTCCAGCCAATCGCAGAGCAGATGCAGCTCAATGGCATTGAGGCCCATGGTGGACTTGCGGCCCAGAGTAATCTGGGCCGGTCCGGTCCGGGTGACGGACGTCCCGCAATTGCCGAGCTTATACTCCAAGGCGTTGATCCAGGCGACGGTGGAGGATTTCGGCGGCAACTGTGCGCGGAGCAGGAAGTAGCGGAAGAACTGGCCGAAATAGAGCCATTGGGCAACCCGGGTGCCGGTCAATTCCCAGTCATAGGCCACCAGGTTGGTCGGGCCGGTAATCTGGTGAAACAGCGCCTGGGGCGGCCGGTTCGCGCTGATGTCCCGCACCAGCCCGCCAAAGACCAGGTCGTTTTCGGCGGCAGGCAGGGCCTCGAGGAAGGGCTCGACCAGCGGCATCTCTTTCCAGGCCACCCCG
Source organism: Verrucomicrobiota bacterium (assembly GCA_026397855.1). Taxonomy (GTDB): domain Bacteria; phylum Verrucomicrobiota; class Verrucomicrobiia; order Limisphaerales; family UBA8199; genus JAPLUA01. Next base: position 18,720 of record JAPLUA010000185.1, read on the forward strand.
TTGCCGTTGGTGGTAAGCTGGAACGATCCCTGGCTGTTGGTTGCGACCCAGGGATTGGCTTGCTGCATGAGACGACCGGCAAGCTGGGACACCTGGTTGCTGGCGCCGGGGAGCCGGGCGGCGGCGAAGCTCAGGAAGGGCAGCCCGTTCTCAGCCCAGAAATAGAGCTGGCTGGGGGGCGTGCCGGGGAAGACATCCTGCCACAGCTTCTGGGATGTGAGCCAGGGGCCGATGCCCCGGATGGCGGTGAAGCTCACGATCGGGTCGTGGATGAGATTGGTCGGAATATTCCACTGCCCCAAATCCGCCGGCAGCGGCTTTGTAAGATCAAACTGGCAACGAGTGCGGACGGACTCTCCATCGCCAGTAACAGCCAGCGCCAGCCGCGGCAGGTCCGCAGGTGAATCCCAGCCCAGGGACAGCGCGCTGACCACCCGGGGCAAGTCCACCTCCGCGTAAAGAAAAAACTCCTTCGGCTGCCTCGGAAAGGGCATGCCGGTGCGTTGAGCGAGATCCTCCATTTCGGACGCCATGGCGTTGGTCTGCTGCCCCAACCCCACGACAGCCCATTCGCCAGCAAGCGCGAAACTCAGATGCCGGGTGAGCTGCTTTCCGGAGTTCGAGAACTGCAAGTGCCAGCCATTGGTGCGGCCAGGCGACGCGGTCGCTCGGCCTCCGGTCATGGATTCCAGGACGGCGGAGAGATTGGTCTCCCAGAATCGCGCGCGGGCGGGGTTCAGCCGGATGGCAAAGGCCAGGTCGCC
>JAPLUA010000478.1 GCA_026397855.1 Verrucomicrobiota bacterium
CGCGCAATTGGTCGGCGGCAGACCTAGCCTCGGTGCGGAGATCGTCCACGGTGAGCTTGCCGCTCATCAAGCCGCTGAGCAGGTCGTCGAACTTCTTGTTCGCTTCCGGCCCGGCATCCGTGAGGAACTGCTTCTGCACCTGGCGAATCAGATTGGTGTGCGCGCCGAGCTGGCGTAGGGCCGGGGATGAATCGGCGGCGGCCGAGGCCTGCGGCGCGGGCGGCGTGCGAGGTTTGCTGCCTGCCGGGGAGGGCAGGGGAGTGGTCGCGGCAAATGGCCCCGAGCCAAGCGTGATCAGTGACACTTTGTCCCGGGGCAAGCGCACGGTGCCGAGCACCTCGTTTTGCAGCACCAGGATGTTGCTGCTCAGCGACAGCACGTTGCCGAAGTAACGGTCGCCGGTTTGCATCTCCACCTGGTCCGCCCAGGCCCGGCTCGAAACCAGCCATGGCAGCAGGACCGCCGCGCACCCGAGACCCGCGATTACCGGCACGCGTCCATGGAATCGCCGCAGCCGCAAATGGGCCGCCGCCTGGATGCCCGGGGAGCCTTTCAGTGTCATCCGCTCACCTTACCGCGCCTTCGCGCCCCCCTCAATCCGCATCACGCATCACGCATCGCGCATCACGGATAAAACGCGTCTCCCAGCAGCAGGTTCAGGTCGTGAAAAGCCAGCGTGAGCTGCCCGTAGGTGTCGGCGGTTTCCGCGTCCGGTTCCGTTGTCTGGAGCCGCTTCCCGGTTTTCCGGAAGCGGATGCTCAGCGCCGCCGATTCATGCTTGTCGCCCAGGGCGCGGAGCAGGTCGCGGACCTTCTCGGCCCGGCGGTTGGCTGAGCGGATGATGCGCAACGCCTGCGTGGGTGAATTCCGGCCTGCGATGACGCCTTTGAGCAGGGCGCACTCGAACTGGCGGCAATACTGTGGGCGATCGGCGTAAACCCGGCAGTGGCAGCCCTCCAGGGCGGCGCAAGGCTGGTCCATGGAGGGTGGGCGGCGGAAGGACTGCGGTCGGGTAACCGGCAGCCCGGCCGATCTCAGGCGCTGCGCATCATCTCCCGGCCGCAGCTTGACGTCGGCAAAAATAACCCCGTTGCAACAAAGGCCGCAAACAAGGCAGAGCTTTTCGATCAAGGCGGTGTTGGAAGTCTTCAAGCAGTTCAAATCGCCTTCAAGCTAAGCATAAAGGTTCTTTCAGGCAATGCCGGGATGAGCCGCTTCCGCCAAGGCTGGCCGGGACACCGGGCCGGCCAGGGCCCGAAAGGGCTATATGCGGGCGGCGCAAAATATGGTGATATGCCTTGAATCAGCGTGCCGCGTTGCGCGGCAGCGGATAAGCTCAGATCAACCGACAATGAACAACCTTAGCGGCCAAGCCTGCCATCCTCGGCGGCCAGCCCGCCCATCCCGATGGCTGGCCCGGATGGCCGCGCATTGACGAGACCGACGAAAAGGCGTTTCTGGGCACGCTGCGCAGCGGCGCGTGGTTCCGCTACGGCGGCACCCAGGTGGCCGGCTTCGAGGAGCAGTATGCCAAACTCGCGGGGACTAAGCGCTGCGTGGCCACCTCCAGCGGCACCAGCGCCCTCTACACGGCGCTGGGGGCGCTGGAGATCGGGCCGGGGGACGAGGTCATCCTGCCGCCCTACACCTTTGTCGCCACCTACAACGTCATCGTGCTCAACTACGCGCTGCCGATCTTCGTGGATGTGGATGTGGCAACCTCGCAGATTGACGCCGGCAAGATCGAGGCCGCCATCACCGAGCGGACCAAGGCGATCATGCCCGTGCAATTGGGGGGCAACGTGTCGGACATGGATAGGATCCGCGCGGTGGCGGACAAGCACAAGATCCCGGTGATCGAGGATGCCTGCCAGGCCCACCTTGCCGAGTGGAAGGGCAAAATGGTTGGCAACTGGGGCCTGTGCGGCTGCTTCAGCTTCCAGGCCAGCAAGAACCTGAACTCGGGGGAGGGCGGCGCGATCCTCACCAACAACGAGGAGTTCGCCGATCTCTGTGCGCACTTCCAGGACCAGGGCCGCGAGCGCGGCAAGTCAGCGTTCGCCTACTCGGGCAACCGCGGCACCAACCTGCGGATGACCGAGTTTCAGGGCGCGCTGCTCAAGACGCAGATGGCCCGGCTCGAAGCGCAGGCGCGCCGCCGTGATGAAAATGCCCAATACCTCAGCCAGTTGCTGGGGCAGATCCCCGGCATCATCCCGCCAGGCAAGTATGAGGGCTGCACCCGCAACGCCTATCACCTTTACATGTTCCGCTACAACCCGGAGCCCTTCGCCGGTCTGCCCCGCGATAGGTTCATTGACGCCATGGCGAAGGAAGGCATCCCCATCTCCGGCGGCTACGGCCAGATGAACCGCGACCAGTACGTGCAAACCTTGCGGACCAACAAGCACTTCCAGCGCCTCTATTCCAAGGAAACCCTCGACCGCTGGGAGAAGCAGACCCACTGCCCTCAAAATGAAAAGCTCTGCTCCGAGGCGCTGTGGCTCGGGCAAACGATCCTGCTGGCCGAGCGGTCCGACATGGAGAAGATCGCCGAGGCTGCCAGGAAGGTCCAGGCGCATGCGGCTGAGATCGCCAAGGCCTGAAATGCTGACCGCCGAAGCAACTGATATGAAATCTGTTTCACGTCCTATGATCCCTGTTCTCACACGCGCTGCCCTGGCCCTGCTGCTCCTGTTCTCCTTTGCCTTGCCCGGCCGGGCGGCCAAAACGACCTACTACAGCGTCGGCGCGGCGAGCATTGACATCACCCCGGACTATCCCGTGCGCCTGAGCGGGTATGGCGGACGGCAGAAGGAGTCTGAGGGCATTGACCAGCGCATCTTCGCCCAGGCGCTGGCCATCGGCACCGACCGCGAAGGCCCGGCCCTGGTCCTGGCCGTGGATAACGTTGCGGTGCCCGCCTACATCCGCGAGGAGCTGGCCGGCCGCCTGGCAAAGAAAACCCGCGTGCGCAAGGATCGCCTTACGCTGTGCTCCACGCACACGCACACCGCCCCGATGTTGAAGGGCGCGTGCCCTTTCCTTTTCGGCGCCGATATTCCGCCCGAGCACCAGCAGCGGGTGGACCGCTACACGCGCGAGCTGACCGACAAGCTGGACCAGGTCGCGCTTGCCGCGCTCAAGGACCGCAAACCCGCCACACTTTCCCGCGGGCAGACCAAAGCGGGTTTTGCCTGGAACCGCCGGCCTCAAAGCGGCCCTGTGGATCATGACCTGCCGGTGGTTGTGGCCCGCGACAAATCCGGGAAGATCCGGGCCATCTGGGCCAGCTACGCCTGCCACTGCACCACCATGTCGGATGTCCCCAACCATGTTTGCGGCGACTGGGCCGGGTTCGCCCGCGAATACCTGGAACGGGATCACCCCGGCGCCGTTGCCGTGGTGAGCATCGGGTGCGGCGCTGACGCCGATCCCCAGCCGCGCACCGGGCTGGAGTTTGCCAAGCAGAACGGCAACTCCATCAGCTCCGCCGTCAACACACTCCTCCAGCAGCCGCTCACCCCCCTGAGCGGGAAGCTCGAATGCCGCGTCAAATCGGTTGTCCTCCCCTTCGACAAGCTTCCAACGCGCGAGGAATGGAATGCCCGCGCCGCCTCTCCCAACGCATGGCTCGCCTACCATGCCAAACAGAACCTCGCCCGTCTCGATCGCGGCGAGAAGCTTCCCACCGAACTGCCCTACATGGTCCAGACATGGAACTTCGGCGACCAGTTTGCCATGATCTTTCTCCCGGGCGAAGTGGTCGTGGACTACTCGCTGCGCCTCAAGAAGGAATACGACTCCAGCCGCCTCTGGGTCAACGCCTATGCCAACGATGTGCCCTGCTACATTCCCTCCAAACGCGTCTGGCAGGAGGGCGGCTATGAAGGCGGCGACGCGATGATCTACTACGACCGCCCGATCCGGTTCAACGACGCCACCGAGGATCTGATCGTGTCGGCGGTGCGCGAAATCATGCCTGCCAAATTCGTCGCCGCCGGGAAGAGCGACGCCCCGGCCGCAAGCCGGTAACGCCCTGGCCTCAGCCGAGGCTCGCCAGGCCTCGCCGCAGGGCCGTGGTGGCCGCCTGGGTGCGGTCGGCGGCGCCCAGCTTCTCAAGGATCATCTTTACGTGGTTCTTGATCGTGTTCTCGGCCAGGCCGAGCGTGGCGCCGATCTCTTTGTTGCTCAGCCCCTTGATGATGAGCAGCAGGACCTCCAGCTCACGCGGTGAGAGTTCCGGCGCGGCGCGGCGCTGTGCCAGGCGGGTGGCCAGGTGCGGCGGCAGCTTATAGACACCGGCGTGGACGGCCCGGATCGTGGCGAGCAGTGGGTCGCCCTCTGTGTTCTTAAGCAGATAGCCCGCGGCCCCCGCCTCCAGGGCGCGGTAGATGTCCTCGTCGTTGTCGAAGGTGGTCAGCACCCGCACGCG
>JAPLUA010000392.1 GCA_026397855.1 Verrucomicrobiota bacterium
CACGGGGTTTGACTACGCCTACACCTTTCCCGGCATGAACCGCGTCCTGCAGGCCACCGGCCGCGTCATCCGGTCAGAGACCGACCGTGGCGTGGTGCTGCTCATTGACGCCCGGTTTGCCGAGCCGCGCTACCGCCGTCTCTTTCCCCCCTGGTGGATCTCCGCGCGTGCGAGGAGCCCTGGCGACATCTCCCAGGCCATTCGCCGATTCTGGCTGCCTTCCTCAATGGCGAGTTGTAGAACAGACTGTTAAAGGGTAATAAGCGCACGATGTGCCCTTGACAAGGGTGGTCTATGGGGTGACATTGGCGGCATGGATGCCATAACCCATCCCGCCAGCGAATCCTTATGAATGCCTGCTGCGTCTCAGGTCTGGCGCTGTTGCTCGCGGCTCCGTGCGGGGCGGCCAGCTTCGACCAGCGGCTTATCGCTGCCGTTCTCATGGCTGAGGCTCGTGGTGATGGAATCGTCGGCATGACCGCTGTCGGCGAAGTCATCGCCAACCGTGCCCGGAAACGCCAGCTATCTCCGGTGCTCATTGTGCAGCAGACGTTCCAGTTTTCCCCGCTGAACCGGCTCAGGCCGCATCAGTTGATCTCGCGCTACGAGAAGTTGCCCCTCTACCGGCATGCCCTTCAAATTGCCAGCACAGTCATTGAGGCTCCGGAGGCCCTTCCCGGCTTGACGGCGGGAGCCGATCATTTCGAACAGATCGGGGCGCCCATTCCCCGCTGGGCGCGCGGGAGAAAACCGGTCGCGATCATAGGTGGACATCGGTTCTGGGTGCTCAAAGGCTGACTTGGGAAAGACCTATCCTTTTTGCCATCTTTTGCTTCCGTGGAGGTTTCAGCAGCCGGTTCCAGGTTGAGCCGCTGGACCGGCATCGGCTTTTGCCGCTTTACCTGCGGGCGCCGGACTGGCACAAACAATGGCACACTCTATGCGAACTATCCGTTTTTCCCTCATAGCTGCCGCCGCGCTGGCCGTCGCCGGCTGCGCTCCCACGCCACCATCTCCCGACCCGGCGACCGGCGCCCTCTCCCGGCCCGGGGCCGCGGCGCCGGAGCTGCCGGGCAAAAAGGCGGACGGATCGGTGCTGCTCCCCAACCAGTGGTCGCTGCGCCCCGCGGGGAAGCAGGTCGGGCTTGGGGATTTCCCGATCAACGTCGCTGTGCATCCCGACGGGCGCTTCGCGGCGGTCCTGCATAGCGGCTACAGTGCTCACGAGATCCTGGTGGTGGACATCGCGGCGACGGCAGTGGTCTCGCGTGCCAGGGTGCCGGTGGCGTTTTACGGTCTGGAGTTCGCGCGGGACGGCAGGCAGCTCTTTTGCAGCGGGGCCGCTGATGAGGTGGTTCACGTCTTTGCCTTTCAGCGTGGAGTGCTGACCAATCATCACTCGATCAAACTGCACGATCCCAGGCTCCGCGCCGTGCCGGCCGGATTGACTGTGGATGCCGCCGCGAAGCGGTTGTTTGTGGCCAATGTCTGGGGAGATCGCGTGACCCGCGTGGACCTCTCTCCCCAGCCGCAGGTCGTGGATATTCTGCTGGGGACCAACAGCGGACCCCTGGCGCTGGCACCGGTGGCGTCCTCGACCGATCCGGACGACGAGGCTGCCAACAAGCGGGAGGAAGCCTCCCTTTACCAGGCCGGACCGAATGACAGTTTTCCCTACACCTGCCTCCTGGACGAGCGGCGCCAGATGCTTTACGCCAGCCTGTGGGCGCAGGCTGCGGTGGCGGTGATTGACCTGAAATTGGGGCTGCCGGTTGCGCGCTGGCCTGTGGAGGGGCATCCGTGCGAGATGGCGTTGACCCGCTCAGGCAAGCATCTGTTCGTGGCGAACTCAACCCGCAACACCGTGACTGTGCTGGATACGGCCACGGGCCGCCCGATCGAGACCATCTGGGCCGCGCTCTATCCGCAGGCCCCGCCCGGCTCCACCCCCAACAGCCTCGCGCTCTCCCCCGATGAGCGGACCCTCTTTGTCGCGGATGCCGGCAATAACATGGTGGCCGCTTTTGACGTGAGCACCCCCGGCAGGAGCCGATCGCTGGGGTTCATTCCGGCGGGGTGGTATCCGACATCCGTGCGGGTCACGCCGGATGGCCGGCACCTGCTGGTGGCCAACGGAAAGGGTATTATCCCGAAAGCCAACCCGCTCGGCCCCCAGCCGGGAGTCAGCCCGCCCCGCGGCACTTCCGTGCAGGTCATTTCCAGCCTCTTTCAAGGCACGCTCAGCATCATTGACCTGCCGCCGCGCAAACAGTTCGAGCGGCAGCTCGCCGACTACTCGGCGCAGGTCTATCGATCAAGCCCCCTCAAGCCCGACGCCGGCCCGACCGGCACGCGGCCGAAGGACAGCCCCATTCCACGCCGGCCCGGGGAGGCGAGCCCCATCAAATACTGCATTTACATCGTGAAAGAGAACCGCACCTATGACCAGGTGCTTGGCGATCTGCCGCAGGGCAACGGCGACCCCGCCCTCTGCCTGTTTCCGGAGCGTGTCACGCCAAACCAGCACCAGATTGCCCGCCAGTTCGTCCTGCTGGATAATTTCTATGTGGATGCGGAGGTCAGCGCCGACGGCCACGAATGGAGCATGGCCGCCTACGCCACCGACTTTGTCGAGAAGATGTGGCCGCTCAGCTACGGGCATAATCAGGCCAGGAAATTCCCTTACCCGGCCGAGGGCTACTTCCCGATCGCCACCCCCGCGGGTGGCTACCTCTGGGATCGCGCGCGCGAGGCGGGGGTCAGCTACCGCAATTACGGCGAGTTCGTCAACTTCGCCATGCGGACCAATTCCCCCGTCACAGGCCGACTTCCCGCCATGCGGGGACATGTGGATGAATGGTACCGGCCCTGGGACCTGGGCTATCCCGATGTCCAGCGCGCCGCCCGCTTCATCTCGGAGCTGAAACGCTTCGAGGCCGAGGGGGACATGCCCCGCCTCCAGATTCTCCGCCTGCCCAACGACCATACCCACGGGACCACCCCGGGCTGGCCGACCCCCGCAGCTTACGTCGCGGACAACGACCTGGCCCTGGGGCAGATTGTCGAGGCCGTCAGCCATTCCAAATTCTGGCCTGCGACGGCGGTGTTTGTCCTCGAGGACGACGCCCAGAACGGTCCCGACCACGTGGATGCCCACCGCTCGACCGCCTATGTCGTCAGCCCTTACACGCGGCGCGCCGCCGTGGATTCCACGATGTATTCCACCAGTAGCATGCTGCGCACGATGGAGCTGATCCTGGGCATGGCGCCGATGTCACAGTTCGATGCCGCCGCTGTGCCGATGCACAACGCATTCCAGGCATCCCCCGACCTGAGCCCCTACCAGGCGGTGCCCGCGCAAATGGACCTGAAGGAGCGCAATGGCGCTCATGCCTGGGGCGGGAATATCAAAATGAACTTCGCCCGTGAGGATGCCGTGGACGACCTCCTCCTCAACGAGGTGGTCTGGCGCTCCGTGCGCGGCCCCGACAGCCCCATGCCCAGCCCCGTGCGCGCCGCCTTCGTCTGCGAGCGCCGGGGAGAAAAGGACGATGATTAGCTGCGGAACCCCTCCAAATGAACGCGCCCTTGGACGATCCGCGCGGGATGCCTATTGCCCTCGGGGCGGGTTTCGGGTATGCAGACAGGCACCAGATCATGTCAAAGATCATAAAACAGTTTCACCCGGAGGTTATCAAGAAAACCGCCGCCCGCTGCCGCGCGCGAGGCCTGCGGATCCCGACCTTCAAGGAGTTGCGCCACCCGGAATTGATTCCCCCCTCGGTCAAGGCAAAGCTGAAGGGCGTCGGGCTATCGGATGTCAACCCGGTGAACCTGTTCCGGATTACGTGGAAGAACGACGCGGATTCCGGCCTATACGGCGGGGTGAACCATCTCGAAATCCCGTCCGCCATCACCGGCGTCAAGGCCCGGATCATCGGTCTGACGGGCAAGTTCTTTCCCACGGGCGCGCACAAAGTGGGCGCGGCCTTTGGCTGCCTGGTGCCCCGCCTGGTGAGCGGGGAGTTCGATCCGGAAACCCACAAGGCCGCCTGGCCGTCCACCGGCAACTATTGTCGCGGCGGGGCGTTCGATTGCGCCGTCCTGGATTGCACCGCCATTGCCATTCTCCCGCAGGGCATGTCCCGCGAGCGCTTCGAGTGGCTCAAGCAGATCGGGGCGGAGATTATTGCCACGCCGGGCTGCGAGTCGAACGTGAAGGAGATCTACGACAAGTGCTGGGAGCTTAAGAAGAATCCCCTCAACGTCATCTTCAACCAGTTCGAGGAGTTCGGCAACCCGATCTTCCACTATAACGTCACCGGGCCCGCCATCGAGGAGGTGCTGAAGGGATTGGGCGACGCGGCTCTGCGTCCCGCCGCCTACATTTCCGCAACCGGCTCCGCCGGGACGATTGCCGCCGGGGACTTCCTGAAGCGGCAATACCCCGCCCTAAAGGTCGTGGCCACGGAGGCGCTCCAATGCCCGACCCTGCTCATGAATGGTTTTGGCGATCACCGCATCGAGGGCATCGGCGACAAGCACGTCCCCTGGGTCCACAATGTGCGCAACACGGACGCGGTCGCGGCCATTGATGATGAGGATTGCCTGCGCATCCTGCGCCTGTTCAACGAGCCCGCCGGCCGGGAGCGCCTGGCATCGCTCGGCGCGGACCCTCGCCTTGTGGAAAAGCTCCCTTGGCTGGGCATCTCGGGCATCTGCAACCTGCTGGCCGCCATCAAGACGGCCAAGTACTTCGATCTCAACGAGCAGGATGTGATCTTCACGGTGTTCACCGATTCGATGGATCTCTACCAGTCACGGCTGGAGGAGCTGCGGGCAGAGCGGGGCGCTTACCAGGCGAAGGATGCGATTGCCGACCACGCCGGGCCGGTGGCCCACCAGGGGGTGGACTATTTCAAGGAGTTGACCTATCCGGAGCGGAAGGCCATTCACAACCTCAAGTACTACACCTGGGTCGAGCAGCAGGGGAAGACCGCCGCGGAGTTGGCCGCGCAATGGGATCCTGAGTATTGGCGCGCCCTGTTCGAGGACGAGGTCAAGCACTTCGACCGCTTGATCGAGGAATTCAACCGGCAAGCCGGCGTAGCCGATTGAGGCTGCCAAAATCCTTACTGAAAACGCAAATATGCCTATGCCCGCAACCGTTCAATCCCGCCCCGCTCCGCACTGCCGGTGGGGCGCGTTGGCTCTCTTTGCCGCCAGCCTGGTGATCCTCGCCGGCTGCGCCAGCAAACCCGGCGACCCTGGCGCGCCGCTTCCCAGAAAAGACCTTGCCGAGTATAGGCAGGTCATCACGGATGCGATCAAGGCGACCCGGGCAACGGTCCAGTCGCTCGACCAGACGGTCGCGCAGGTTCCCTGTCCGTCCCGCGTGCACAAAGCGTTCACGAAGGATGTGCATCGCTTGGAGGTGGACTCCTTCAAAATGCGGGCGCGGGCGCAGGCGATCCGGACGCGGGGCGCCGTCTATTTCGAGCAGTGGCATGAGCACCTGGCGAGCGTGGCCGATCCGGATGCTCGCCAGCAGGCCGAGCAGCGCCGCGAGCTTTTGCAGCAGAGATTCGACCGCATCCGCCTCCTTTCCCAGCAAATCCGGGAGGCTTTTCAGCCGTTCATGGCGGGCCTGCGCCGGCTGCGCAACGGGCTGGAAAACAACCCTGCCGCTGCGAGCACCGAGGCGATGCAGAAGCTGATTCGCACCACCCGTGATCAGGGGCAATCGGTGGAAAAAGACCTGGCCGCAGTTCTGGATGAACTCGACGCGGTGGCGGGGATCCTGAAGCCGGGCAAGATGACCAGGAAAGATTGATATGAAAGCGCATTTGAACAGTGATCCTAAGACAGCGCCGCGCGGCTCAAGTTCACGCTTCAGCGTGTTTCCGGCACCGGACAACCTCAAGGCCGGACTCCAAGCCGGCCGCGTCGGGCATCCCGGGAGAAGACTTGCCCTGCCTCTCCGCCTGGCCGGCTTAGCCGTCCTCGTCCTGCTTTCCGCGAGCCTGCTTCGCGCGCAGATTCCCTGGGGCTTCGGACCTCCGCCAGTAATGCCGACGCCGAACACCCCGATGGCACAGCGCAGCGCCATGCAAGCGGTCCAGATGCAGGTCAACTGGTTTCAGAACAGCACCCGCACCGCCTCGAATTACGGCGACGGCGGCTACGGGATGGTCTGGCAGCAGTTTCAAACCTTGAAAGGGGCCTACAGCGCCTTCACAGCCACGCTGAACCAGCGCCAGGCATCCTCGGGCGGGAATGAACTGGCCGAACTGGACGCCGGCCTGGGTATCCTGGAAGAAGCGTTCACCAACTACCAGCAGGACATGGCCAACGGCCAGTCCAGCGCATCGGCGTTCAACAGCATGTGCCAGGTGCTCTACCAGGCCTCGGGCGTCTGGTTGCAGGAGTTCAACACGGATTGCAACCGTTTGCGCGTGGGCTGGCAGTGATCTTTAGGGCAGGAATGTCCCGTCCACCTTGCCCCGGCGCGCGTGACCCATCGTGCAGAGGGTTTCCAGGATCTCCCCCCACGTCCTCGGCCTTGATCCGCGCGAAATCTTTGGCCACCTCGGCGGTGGGGGCGATCAGAGTGGCCAATCCCAACGGGATTGAATCACCCAGCCCAGGGTTGTGCGCCGAGCACTACCCTGGGTGACGCCCCCCACAATACATTCCCCAATCCCAACGGGATTGAATCACCCAGCCCAGGGTTGTGCGCCGCGCGCTACCCTGGGTGACGCCC
>JAPLUA010000610.1 GCA_026397855.1 Verrucomicrobiota bacterium
GGCCAGGATTCTCGTGCATACGGTCTTCTCCACCAAAGACCGCCGTCCCCTGCTGCGAGTGGGATTGACGACCGTGAAGGAGACTACCGATACAACCCTTAGCCCGGATATTTCACACTCCGATGGAAACGCCAACACCGTGCCCTCACGCGGCGCTCGGGGGTGTGAAATATCCGGGCTAGGGTTGATTCCCACACCCGACACACACCCAGGGTAGCGCGCGGCGCGCAACCCTGGGCTAAGTGATCGCATCCTTTCAGGATAAAGCTCTGCCGGGAATGTCCAAACTCCAGGCTCCTAAAGGAGTTTCAGTGTAACCGTCGCCGAGACCAACACGCATGCGCTTGTTTCCAAGGAAGGGCGGATTCCCAACAATGAAGTCGGCTTCCGGCCACTCGGCAGGCCGCGGGTTGGCGTAAGTGAGCAGCGGCACGCGCTTCGTCTCGTCCGGCACCTCCCGCTCGGTTATCGGGTCCTTCTTTGTGCTCCGCCGATCCCAGAGGGTGATTTCCCTTCCGGCCTCGTCGCGGGCCGGCTGCGGTTCGCCGTCATAGCCGAGCACGGCGTCGCGGCATTGGATGTTGTCCAGCTTCTGGAGCACCGGCTCGCCGATGGCGGCCGTGCCGGCGGCGCGGGCCTGCCATTGGAGGTAGCCAATCCACAGCACCAATTCGGCCAGCGCCGCGGCGCGCGGGTTGAGTTCCAGCCCGAAGAACTGGCGGGGGTGGACGGTGAACTGCTCGATCTCCAGCGCCGGCTCGCGGTCGCCGAGCTGGGCCATCTCGTCCAGCACTTCCATCTCCAGGCGCTTGAGCAGCTCGAAGCTGACATAGAGGAAGTTCCCGGAGCCGCAGGCGGGGTCGAGGATGCGCAGGGCGCAAAGGTGTCGGTGGAAGGCGCGAATTTCGGCGATGGCGTCGGCGGCACGCCTGGCCCGGGCGTGAGTGTAGGCGGCGGCGCGGACATGGGCCCACTCGGCGCGCAGCGGCTCGATGACGGTGGCCAGGACGAGGCGCTCGACGTAGGCGCGGGGCGTGAACTCGGCGCCGAGCTTGTGGCGCTCGACCGGATCCAGCGCCCGCTGGAGCAGGGTGCCGAAGATGGCCGGTTCCACCGCCTTCCAATCGTATTGCGCCGCTTGATGCAGGCCGGTGAGTTGGTCGGCGTCCAGGTCCAGCGCGGTGGCGTCGGCGAACAGGCCGCCGTTGAAGCGCTTCAGGGCGTGCCGCAGGACGAGCGAGATGCGGCCGGCGGTGCCGGTGTTCATCTCGCGGAAGAGCTGGGTGGCGAGCGGCTGGAATTGCGCGGGGTCGGGGCGGACCGAGTCGAGCAGTTGAGTGAAGCTCGCGGCGGGCAGAAGGCCCGCGTCCTCGGCGAACATGCAGAAGAGGCAGCGACAGAGGAAATCGGCCACCACGCGCGGGGCGTGCCCGGCCTGTTCGAGGGACTTGGCGAGCTTGGCCAGCAGATCGGAGATGCCGCAAGTGACGGCGGCCGAGTAGCGCGCGGGATCGAGGGCAAGCGGGTCCGTCCAGACCCGGCGGAGGCGCTCGCGGATTTCCGGCTGGCGCAGGTCCTCCAGGCGGATGCGGAAGGCCTGGGGATGGGGGAAGTGGAGGTAGTTGCGGCCGGCCTGGGTGAAGTCGGCGAAGACCTCGATGCTGTTGCCCACATCCACGACGAGCAGGAAGGGGGGATTGGGGTCGCCGGCGGCCAACGCGCGGACGTAGCGCTCGGCCTGGCCGCGGGCTTTGAGCATGGCGTCGTCCCACGCGCCCGTGCCGCGCACCGGGGAGGACTTTCGTTTCCGGGCGACAGCGCCGGCGGATTCGAGCGCAAGCTGGAGGTCGGTGGGCTCGGGCGGCTGATCCTGAAACTGCTTGGCTTCGAGGAGGAAAGCGCCGCGTTTGTAGAGGTCAATGCGTCCGTCACTGGTCGAGCCGTCGGGGTGATGCTCGACAACGGGGAACTCGAAGGCATAGCCAGAGCCCGGCTTGGGGTCGGGGCGCGGCACTTCGATCAGGTCGCAAAGCTCAACGAGAAAAAGCTGTGCGTTAGCGCGCTCGGACGGGCTCGCGGCGGCCCAGCGCGCAATGAAGTCCTCGATTTCCCGGCTCGGCATGCAGGGGTTTTACAGGAAAGAGGGGTGGTTGCGCCAGAAGGAATGACGAATGGCGAATGGCGATTGGCGATTGGTGGTTGGAGGGGCTGGGAATCGAAAACCGGCCACGCCGGCCTCGGTAGAGGCCCCCCAGTGGTAAGACAGCAGTAAGACATTAGTAAGACACAGGCAAGCGGGGGGATAGGAGAGATGTGGAGCCTCCCGGGCTGACATTCCCGGTCAAGGGGCGTTTGGAGGGCCTGTTGGTGCTGGCCGTTCGGGCGGGGCCGGCGGCTCCGGGCGGGAAGAATAGAGTGCGACCAGGCGTGAGATCACCACGGCGATGTAAAAGATGCCGGTCATCGCTTCCAGGACAGCTAACATCCGGGCTGCCTTGGAGGCCGGGATGATGTCGCCGTAGCCAATGGTGGTGAGGGTGGCGAAGCTGAAGTAGGTGGCGGTGAAGCCATCCATCGCATGGCTGGCGGTGCCGGGGCTGAAGATGAAGGCATTGGGTGTAGCCATCGCCACGAGCTGGTAGGCCACATTCCAAAGCAATCCCAGGAGCATGTAACCGGCGATGCCGGCGCACAGGACTTCGGAGCTCACATAGGGGGCGCGCAGGATAAACCGTAGCAGGTTTACCGCTACAAACAGCAGGAATACCAGTTGGCTGAGCAGAATAACCTCCACGGGAACGACGTCCGGCCGCAGATGGTTGGCCCACCGTCCCAGCAGGGCGGGCACGACCAATAATCCTGCCATGATCAGCGTGCGGCGCCGCCCGGCGACCGCCATCACCGAGGAAACCAGCACCAGGGTCATCAGGAGGCTCTCAACTAAGTGGCCGTACTTGAGATCCTCGACGAAAGGGGCGGTGAAGAAGAGCAATCCCAGGGCGCCAAGCAATTCCACTGCCGACAAGCGCAGCACCCCCGGCCGGCGGAGCTCGGGCGGCCTGGGCGATGATCCGGGATGCGGCGACACGGCCTGGGGTTCTTGCGGTTACTGCTCCAACTGCTTCCGGATTTCCCGGAGCAGCTCCGCATAGGGCCACTTCCGCAGCAGGCGTACGGTGTGGTCGTCCTCGAAAACCGGGTCTCCCGCATCCTCGATCAGCGCGGCAGTGCAGGAGAGCAGTGACTTGTTTCCATACGCCGGGGTCACCGTCACCACCACGCGCACGGTGACCTTTTCATCAAAGAAGTAGCTTCCGTATGCCAGGTTGTTCATCCGGCTGCCCGGGCGTTCGTAGGTGAACTCGCCGACCCCGGTCTGGCCGCCCTTGAAGTAGTGCTTGAGGAAGACGGTGTCAATGGCAGCGGCGACCTGCGGCATTGGGTAGTTGGTGATCGTGACGGAGGAGAGGTTGTTGGTGGGAGGATGGTTGAAGCTCTGGCATCCGGTCACCAGGAGGAGCAGGGCAGGGGCCAGCGCCGCCGCGTGCCGCAGGGTCAGCTTGGATCGTATCAGCGTCAGGTTGAACTTCATCTTCGTATTGGTTTGGTGGGGCACTTTAGCGTTCCTTCACCCGGGCGACAAGCCTATCACCGCTCCGTAGTAGAGCAAGCCTCCGGCTTGCGTTTGTCCCGCCAACCCTCCGGGTTGGCACCGGGCTGTCAGATCCATTTCAACCAGGCAAACTGGAAGCTTGCCGGGACGATCGCAAGCCGGAGGCTTACGCTACTACCTGGCGGCGGTATCAGGATGCACCTGCGTGGTGCATCAGCATGAGAATAAGCATCCCGATGAGGGGGGGCAGGATCGTCACGGGGATGCCCAGCCGCGCGTAATCCCAGAAGCCGAACTGGACATGCTTGCGGGCTGATTCGACCACGATGATGTTGGCGACCGAGCCGAGGATGGTCAGACAGCGCCATGACCTTCCACAAGCGGCGGCCGGGCGGTTCAGCGGCAGGATCTTCAAGCGCCGCCCGCTGATGAGCAGGTAGGTGAAGCTGAAGATGGCAATCGCCAGGAGCTCTTTCTGCGAGGCTTGCACCGGATGGAGATGCCAATTATGCCGACGGGCGGGAAGTCGCGGGGGAGCTGGCGGCCTGATAGGCAACGACACACTGGCTCCGGGAACCGAAGATATGGCTGGCGCCCACGACACCAGTCAGCTCCTGCCGATCCATCTCGGCCCGCAGGCCATCGTTGACCCGGGTGAAGACCAGGGTGACGCCGCGCTGGGCGAGATCCTGCTGGAGGTCAATCAGCGCGCGAGCGGCGGAGAAGTCAATGCCGGTGATGGCGCCCGTGTCCACGGCCAGCCAGCGGACCGGGGAAGGCGATTCGTAAACAATCAGATGCGCCTGCTCGACAAAGCGATTGACGTTCGCGTAATAGAGATCGGCACCAAACCAGTACATCACGAGGCCGGGCTCGAGCATCCGGCCGGGCGCCACTGGCACCATACACCAATGCTCGGCCGGGTCGCGCATCACGATCGCGGTGTGGGGGCGATAGCTGTGGCGCAAGTGCTGGATCAGGGACAGCACCAGCGCCAGCAGAATGCCGCGCTCCACGCCCAGCACCACCACCGCTGCCGTCGTCACCATCGCCAGCTTGAATTCGCCGGGGCTGTTGCGCCGCAGGGTGCGCAGGCCCTTGATGTCCACCAGGCCGATCGCCACCACAAAGACAATCGCGCCCAGGACGCAGATGGGCAGGAACTTCAACGGGCCGGTTAGGCACAACAGCACCACCGCCACGGTGGCGGCCGTAGCCAGGTGCGCGAGCTGGCTGCCGCCGCCGGAGATTTCCACCATCGCCGTCTGGGTGGGGCTGCCATTGACCACGAAGGTTCCACTTAGCCCGGCGGCCGCGTCCGCCGCGCATAAGCCGAGCAGATCCTGGTTGTCGTCGAGTGTCTGGTGATGCCGCACGGCGTAGGCCCGGGCCGTTACCGAGCTTTGCGCCACGATCATGATGAAGCAGGCCCCGGCCGTGGAGAACAGGACGTCAACGTCCTTCCACGACACGCTGGGGAGCCCCAAATTCGGCAGGCCGCCGACGACCGGCCCGATCACCTCGATGCCGCGGCCCTCAAAATCACCCGCCGCGCTCAACGCGATGGCTCCGACCGCGGCGAACAGCGATCCCGGCAGGCGCGGTGCCAGGCGTCGCGTCGCCAGGATCAGGGCGATCACTCCCGCCGAAACCGCGAGCGTTGGCCAGTGGAGGTGGGGCAGCCGGGTCAGCACGGTTTCCAGCTGGCCCAGCGTCTGGTGGCTCTTTACCGCGATGCCTAGCATCTCCCCGAGCACCGAGATGCCGACCTGGAACCCGACGCCCGTGAGGAAGCCGATCAGCACGGTGCGGGACAGGAAGTCTGACAGGAAGCCCAGGCGCAAGAGCCGCGCCAGGAGCAGGAACCCGGCGGCCATCAAGGCCACCGTGGAGGCCAGCGCCAGGTACCTGGGACTGCCCGCGGCCGCGAGCGGCGCGACACCCACGGCGAGAATCGCCGCGGTGGCGGAGTCGGCGGCGACCACGAGGTAGCGCGAGGCGCCAAAGACGGCGAACGCCACCATCGGGAGCAGCAGCGTGTAGAGCCCGGTGATGACCGGCGTGCCGGCGATCTTCGTGTAGCCCATCGCCTGGGGGATGTTGATGGCCGCAAGGGTGACCCCGGCCATCAGGTCCGGCAGAATGCGGGATCGGTCGAGCGGCAGGATGCCCTGAAATAACGGCAGCCGCCAGCGGCGGGGAGGCGAGATGGGGGTGTTCATGGTCTTGAGCCGTAATCCGTGTGCCCGTGCGGCAGGCTTTCGTTAGCCCGCCGACTCCAGGGGAGGGCGCAGTCGTGGCAGGGCACCGCGAATGCAGCCCTCGTGGAAGCCCAGGTTCCCGGCTTGGAGTGACTCGCGCAAATGGGATGGGGTGCCGTTGAAGAGCGCGCCAAGGTTGTCCAGCACACATTGCCCGGCGGCTGCGGGTGGCAATACCTCAACCAGTTTCCGGGCTTCCTGCAACATTTCATGCCACTCGCGGGCAAGGACTCCGGCATCCGGGGCGGAGTCGGCGAAAGCTAGCGCGTTGATTTCCGATTTCGAGTAACGCGCGGTCCTGCTGGCCTGCTCAAGGATGGTCGCCGGGCTGAAGCCGGGATCCTTGCCGCTGGCGGCCCAGGCGAGATAACCCAGTCGTTGGATTGTCTTGTGGCATGAGATGACATCCACCCAATCTCGGGCTTCAATACGTCCAACCAACGCCAGCACCTTGTTGGTTGCCAAATCAAACGGGTGCAGCGTCAGGCCGAAATCCTCATGCTGCACGAGGGGGAAGAAGCGGAAGGCGCTGTCTGAGGCCCACTGGACCACAACGCTATCGGGGCCGCAGCCGACCACGGCCTCGATAAACCCTTCGCGCTCACGCAGCGGGCGGACCTTGAAGCCGTTGTTTTCCAGCAGCGTGCGGTCCGCCTGCCAGCTTGCGGCAACCGCCTCCGTGGTGTCGTGGAACAAATCAACGCCGCGCGAAATACGCCTGCCTCCGGTTGCCGCATTGAGAGCGACCCCGCCGGCCACGTAGCTCTCGCCGCTGTCCAGCCGCTGGCGCGCAATTAAGCGGCAGAGCGAGCGTTGGAATTCTGTAAGAGCCATTGTCGCAAGGTCGCTGCTTTCTGAAAGGCCGCCCTGTCGCCATGTCGCTCGATGGATTTGAGTACGCGGCAGGCTTCGTCCAGGGTTTGGGGATAGTAATCTTCCCGCAGAAACCAGAGGCAGCACGAGCGGTACTCGTCCATGAGCTGGTTTACGGGCTGCAAGACAGTGATCGCATTCTCGTTCATGTCGCTGGTAATCTAGCGGCGATCCCATTCCCTCACAAGCCCTGTCCGGTGACTGCAGTTCCCGCCAGGGTCACTTCTTATAACTGATATCGCCGGATTTCTTGATCGCGCGCACCACGAGCGTGGGTGGCGCCTTCATGCTCCACAACAGGGAGGAGCCGACGAAGAGCGCGGCGGTGACGACGCCCAGCACAAGCCGGTTAATGACCGGGTCGAGGTGCCGGTGGTCCAGATGGACCGAGAAGGTGCCGTCGCGCACGCGCTTGAGGACATCGCCAAAGTCGCGGGGCAGGGCCTCGATCAGGCGCTCCCAGTCGCGGTAGGCGTGCTGGAGCCGGCCGAGGATGCGGCGGGGCGAGAGCCGGCGCCGGATCATCGTGGTGTAGAACGGGCGGATGACCTCGGCCAGGCTGAACGAGGGGCTTAATTGCTGGGCTGTCCCCTCCAGCTCAACCAGCGTGCGCAGCAGCAGTGAGATCGGGGGCGGGAGCGTGATATTGTAGCGCCGGATGATCTCCAGCACGCTGTTCAGCGCCCCGCTCAGGTCCATGTCCTGGATGGATTGCCCGGTGTAGTCGGCGACAAAGTCCGTGACATCGGCCCGTAACTGCTCGCGCGGCGTGCTCGGCGGCGCGGACCCGAGGCGCAGGAGGATCTCCGCAAGGTCGGTCGAGGTGGGGCTTACCACCGCCATCAGCATATCCTCGACGGCCTCGGCCAGATCTTCATCCAGCCGGCCAACCATGCCGCAATCCAGGACTCCCACCACGCCGCCCGGCAGGAGCATCATGTTGCCCGGATGCGGGTCGGCATGGTAGAACGCATCCCGGAAGATCATCTGCAGATACATGCTGGCGCCCCGGCGGGCGAACTCGGTCAGGTCCGCCCCCGACGCCGCCAGCGCGGCGGAGTCGGTGCCGAGGATGCCGCACAGCCGTTCCATGGTCAGCACGCGGCGGCTGGAGAATTCCGGGTGGGAATGTGGGAAATGGACGGCGGGGTCATTGGCAAAGTGAGCTGCGAATTCATCGAGGTTGCGGCGCTCGAAGGTGAAGTCGAGCTCGCGCAACAGGGTGTGGCGGAACTGGCGGACGACGGCCACCGGCTGGTAAAGGCGCACCTGGGGCGCGTGTTTCTCCGCCAGCTCGGCCAGCCCCGCCAGGATATCCAGGTCGGGCAGAATCTTATCCAGAATGCCCGCGTGCTGAACCTTGATCACCACCTCCTCGCCGGAGTGCAGCCGGGCGCGATGGGCCTGGGCGATGGAGGCCGAGGCCAACGGTGTGTTGTCGAACTCGGCGAACAACGTCTCCGGCGCCTGCCCGAGCTCGGCCTGGATCGTGGCCCGCACGGTCTCGGGCGGATCGGCGGGAGCGGCCGCCTGCAGGTGAGCCAGTTCCCGGGCCAGGTCGGGGCCGACGAGGTCGGGCCGCGTGCTGAGCACCTGGCCCAGCTTCATGAGCGTGGTGCCCAGTTCCGTGAATGCCAGGCGCACGCGCTCCTCGAACTTCAGATCGGGAATATGCTGCCCATCGAAGGTCTGGATCCGCTCCTGGATCCAGGAGTAATGCCAGCCCTTGAACCAGTCGGCCAGGCCGTATTTGGCCAGCACGGCAATGATCTCGCCCACCCGATGGGCGTTGCGCTCTAAACGTGTCAGTGCGGCAAACTTCATAACTCATCCAAGGTCTGGGCAGCCTGTAAGGCATCCTCGCCAGACGATGCGGGGCTCGGCCTCGCTTCGACGGGTTCTGGCGGTAGCCATTTATTCAGCATCTTCGCCACGGTGTCAGGCTCCACCGGCTTGGTAATATAGTCGTTCATTCCGGCATCAAGGCAGATCTGCCGGTCCCCGACCAGCGCATGCGCTGTCAGGGCGATGATCGGAATACTGCGGCAGTGCGCGAGGCGCGGCTCGGCCCCGGAACGGATTCGGCGGGTCGCCTCCAGGCCATCCATCACGGGCATGCGCACGTCCATGAATACCAGGTCATAAGGAAGATCCGCCAGCGCCTGGAGGGTTTCCTGGCCGTCGGCGACGGCGTCGGCGCTCACGCCCAGTTTCTTGAGGATGCCCACCGCCACCAGTTGATTGGTGATGTTGTCGTCGGCGAGCAGGACCCGCGCGTCGCGGCGAATGACTGCGGGAAAAGGCCGCGCCTCCCGTTGCCCGTTCTGCTGTCTGCGGCCTGTGACGGCGCTGAGGAGGAATTCCAGAAGTTCGGATTGGCGCACCGGGCGGAGCAGGCAGGCTGCCAGCCGCAGTTCCCTTGCCGCGTCGGCATTCTCCTCCTTGCTGCCGAGGGAGGTGAGCAGCAGCAGGACTGTGCTGGCCAGGCGGGCGTCGTCGCGAATGGTCCGGCTCAGGGCCAGCCCGTCCATGCCCGGCAACTCCCGGTCCAGGATGGCGATGGGGAAGGGTTTGCCGGCGTCGGCGGCCGCATTCATGCGCCGCAGCGCCGAGAAAGCATCCCCCGCTTCAGCGGGCACCATGCCCCAGGACGCGAGCTGGAGCCGGAGGGTTTCGCGGTTGGTGGCATTGTTGTCCACCAGGAGCACCGGCGTGCCTTGCAGCTCGGCGTGCGCGAGCTGCGGGGCCGGGGCGCACGCCGGCACGGTGAGCTGCACGGTAAACCAGAACTCGGAGCCCTTGCCGTCCTCGCTGCGCACCCCGATGGTTCCGCCCATCTGCTCGACCAGTTCCTTGGAAATGGCCAGCCCGAGCCCCGTGCCGCTGTAGTCCCGTGTGGTCGAGATGTTCAACTGGGAGAACTTCCTGAAGAGCATCGGCAGCTTGTCTTCCGGAATGCCAATGCCGGTGTCCAGGACTTTAATGCGCAGGAAAACCGTGTCATGGGAGCGCGATTCC
This sequence comes from Verrucomicrobiota bacterium, assembly GCA_026397855.1. Lineage (GTDB taxonomy): Bacteria > Verrucomicrobiota > Verrucomicrobiia > Limisphaerales > UBA8199 > JAPLUA01. The sequence continues at coordinate 9,766 of JAPLUA010000610.1, forward strand.
AGGTCAACGCGCACCGTGACTTCGCCCCGGGATGTGA
>JAPLUA010000333.1 GCA_026397855.1 Verrucomicrobiota bacterium
CACGCGGCCGGAGCGGAAGGCGCGATAGCCCAGGCGCGCCACGGCGGCGGCGGACATGGAGACTTTGCGGGCAACGGGCTTGAATCGGCCGCCGGCGGCTGTGCCGAAGTTTGTGGTGGTGGGGCCGGGGCACAGGGCGGTAGCCGTCACACCGGTTCCGGCCAGCTCCTCCGCCAGCGCTTCAGTGAAGGAAAGGAGGAAGGCTTTGGTGGCGTAGTAAACCGCCATGCCGGGGCCGGGCTGGAACGCGGCGGTCGAGGCGACATTCAGGAGGCCGCCGCGGCGGCGCTCGATCATGCCGGGCAGCAGGAGCCGGGTGAGGTGGGCCACGGCGGTAATGTTCACCTGCACCATGTCGAGCTGACGCTCCAGTGGCAGCTCGGCGAACTTCCCCTGTGCGCCAAAACCGGCGTTGTTGACGAGCACATCTACTTTGATCCCCGCCGAATGCAGCTGCCCCAGCAGGCGGTTCGGCGTGTCGGGTTGGGCCAGGTCGGCGGTGAAGACCTGCGTCTGGATCTTGTGATCCTTTCTGAGCTCCGCGGCGAGCGATTCAAGGGCGATGCCTTTGCGGGCCACCAGGATGAGCCGGCAGCCATCGGCGGCAAAGCAACGGGCCAGCTCCAGCCCGATGCCGGAAGAGGCCCCGGTGATGAGAACAGTTTCCACGACCATAGGCTGTTACGCTGCGTTCGGGCGGTTGGCTGGTTTGTCGGGAGCCATCATTGTGGGCAAGTGTCCGGACAAACCGGGGGCCGGGCAAGGCGATTCTGGGGGAATGGGCGACTTGCTGGCCCGCGCTTATGGGCTTTGACTTGACTGCCTGGGCAGCCTGCTGTTTTTGCATGAATGCGGTTGAATTCACCACACAGCTAAGCGGCGCAGCGGTGTTGCCCATCCCTGGGGAGATTGCGGCGCAACTGCCCAAATCGGGCAAGGCCCGCACCATCGTTCTGACCGACGACGCTACCGACGAGGCCGAGTGGTGTGCCGGGGCTTACGAACAGTTCCTGAGGGACGAACCCGAGTGTTGCCTTCCACCAGGACAGGAGCCGGAGTTCCAAGGGATGACGACACCAAACGACTTGCGGGAAGCATACACAGGGCAGAATGGCGCGCCGCTACTGCAGGGGGCGGCGTAACGCAGATTTGTAATCTGCTGTATCGCCGATTTGCAATCGGTATGCCTCCGAGCGTATTCAAGCACGTCCGGACTGCGTGGGGCCAGCAGGTTAAAAACCTGCGGCTAGCCCGGATATTTCACACCCCCGAGCGCCGCGTGAGGGCACGCGGCGCGGTCGAGATGCGCCCCGGCTGAAGACCGCGCCAAAACTGTCTATTGACGTTGCGCCTGCCATTTGATAAGGTTTTGTCTATGCTTAATGAGGTTGCAATGTTTCTCTGTCGCGGTGCGGGCAAAAGCCCGCGCCGCTACTGCGGCGTGAGCGCCTGGTCGCGGCGGAGCCAGCCCATCCGGCGCGGGCCGGCGCTCACCTGGAGCCACTCGTCCTTCTGGTCCAGCACCTGCAATTCGGCGCCGTCGTGGGCGGTAAACGCGGTTTGTGATTCTGCGAGCGGCCCGTGCCGCACTTCGGCATCGGCGGCAATGACAATGGCCATGCGGGTGAGTCGGGTCTCGTAGAGCGCCGCGGCGGCGCAGCAGCACAATAGCCCGGCGGCGATGGCCGCGGTGATGGCGTAGCCCCGCAGCGCGGACCTGAGCCCCGGCCGCCATTGCCGGGCTGCCAGCAGGAGGAGCCAGAGCCAGGCCGCGCCCGCAGCGAGCAGCGTCCACTCGTTCAGGGTCAGACGCCCCAGCCACCGCTGCCAGCGGCCGGTCGAAAGGCTCGGGCCCTGCACCTGGTTTCGCGCAAACTGCAAATTGGCGCGCACATCGGGGTCCCGGGGAGCAATCTGCGCGGCCAGGCGGAAGGCGGCGATGGCCCGGCCGATCTGGCCGGACTTGAAGAAGGCATTCCCGAGATTGAAATAGAGGGCGGGGGAAGTTTCGCCGGTTTGCAGCAGCCTGGCATAGGCGGTCGCCGCCTCGCTGTATTTGCCTTCCTCGTAGAGCTTGTTGGCGGATTCGAAGGCGGAGCCGGAAATCTCCGCGCGAGCGAGCAGCGGGGACAGGAGCGCCAGCAGGGCGCAGGCAAGGATTACTCTTCTCACGGCTTCAGCTCCTTGAGTTCGCGCAGCACGCCTTCGAGCTTGGCGCTGATTGCGGCCAATTCCTGGCTGGACTTAATGGGCGCGTAGCGGACGAGATTGCAGGTCTGGAAGAGGTCGTGCAGCGGGGTCAGCGTCGCCTCGGGGACGCCGAGCGGGCGGAGGCGCTCCTCGATGACGGCCTCGGTGATTGCCGAGGCGGGGAGGTCGAGGCGCTCACCCAGTTGCTCCTGCAGCAGCCGGATCAGGGTGGCGAAGAAGTCGTCGGATTTGTTATCGGCGGCAAGCTGCCGGAGCTCGACCAGGCCGTTGCGGACGAGCTGGGCGACCTGGCGTTGGCGGCGGAGGCGGGGATTGTTAGCCAGCATCTCGGCACGCTTGCGCCAGGCGAGGGCCGAGATCCAGGCGAGCAGGGGAATGGCCTGGAGAGCCAGGAACCACGGCTGCTGGACCAGCGGCGGCCCAACGCGGGCCAGCGCGCCCAGGCGCGGCTTGATATGGACGATGTCCTGCGCCGGCGGGGGGCTGTCCGGCGCGGCGCGGGAGGCTGCCGTGACGGTCGGGGCTGGCGTGGCGCCGCCCGGGCGCACCACTAGCGGTATGCTCGGCTGGGTCAGCGTGCGGTATCGTTTCTGGTCGGGGTCAAAGAAGCTGAACGAGAAGGGCGGCAGCGCCTTGATGTCGGTGATCTGGGGCACAACCACCTGCTCGAAGGTTTTCGTGCCCTGCAGCCCGAGGGCGTCCGTGGTGTCCAGCTTGGTTGTCGGAGGGTAGGTCTTGAAATCACGCCAGGTGCCCTGTTCCGGCAGCGCGAGCGAATCCAGCGCGCCGCGGCCGGAGATCTGGATTTTAACGGTCACGGGGTCCCCGGTGGCGACGTTGGTCGGGCCGGCGCTCACGGTCATCGAGTAGCTCCCCACGGCGCCGATGAAGTTGGCCGGAACGTTGTCCTTCGGCAGAGGCAGGGCGGTCAGGGTCTCGGTTTCGGCGGACAGGACCATCCGGCGTTCCTCGACCTGCTGGAACATCCCGAACGGGTCAAAGGCATCCCGGCGGCGGTTCCCTACCGGGAGCTGCAGGGTGAGATTCACATCCATGGAACCGATGGCCATGGGGCCCGTCTTGACCGGCGACATCGAGGTGACAAGGGTGGCTACGCTGTAGGTTGCATTGCCCACCTGGGTTCGCCGGCGCTGGGCGTGGGCGGTTTTGAAGATGCTGACGCCTTCGGCTTTGATGGGGCAGCCGGCGTAGCCATCAAAATTCTGAAGGATGTTCTCGGCATTGGCCACCCCCTCGCGGATGAACACTTGAAACTCCACGGCAAAGACCTCGCCCACATACACCTCTTTCCGGGGAACAAACAACTTGAAGAAAGCCAACTGATCGCCGGTGGCGGCACCCGCCTGGGCGCTTGCCTTGACGGCCTTCAGCTTCAAGGGCGGCGTGGTCAACATCTGCCCGCCCACCTCGGCCCGCAGGGAGGGGATCGTGTAATCCCCCGGCTGGGTGGGGGTCAGGGTATAATCCTGGGAGACGATGGACGAGAATTGACCGTTGATGATAGTGATGTTCCTGGAGCTGCCCTCGCTGTTTACGCGCAAATTGGCGATTCCCGGGGGAGCAGGCATCTGCCGGGGTTCGCCACCCGCGAACTTAAGGGAGAGGGTCACGCCTTCGCCGACCGTGACGGTCTCGCGATCCAGGGTGGCGGTGAAACTGGCCGCGCGGAGCACGGACGGAAAGCACCCCAGGCAGATCGCAAGCAAAGCGAAGGCGGCCCGAAGCCTTGGCTGGCTTCGGTCCGGCGCAATCAACCCGATACGCGACAATAACCTTCGCATGGACACGATCAGACAGTGTTGCCCGGCGGGGCTGCGCGATGCAAGTTTCACTTGCGCATCGGGCCTACCCGCCCAAACGCCGCCAGGCGATGTTCTCACGAACGCTAATATGGACAATTCCGCCCGGTTTTCGTTCGGGCAAGATTCCATGGGGAGGCCTGCGGGCAAGCCCGGGATCCTCGCCCCCGGAATCCGCCGGCAGCCGGGGCGATTGCCGAGGGCGCGGCCTCGTGGCAGGGCAAGCCGGTGCGGGCTTGACCTTCGTCCGGCTGCCGTGGAAGCTCGTAGCTGATCCAATTGATCATGAACCGAACAACACGATCCATCTTTTGCGTCCTGCTGGCGCTTGCGCTTGGCGCCGCGCTGCCGGCGTCCGCCGCCACGAGCAGCTCCAAAGCCGCCGCCAAACCGTCCGCGACAAAAACGGGCCGCCGCGGTTCCATCTCGCGGAATCCCTACATCGGGGCCATCGCCATTGACGCGGCGACCGGCAAGGTGCTGTTTGAGGACCAGGCGGATGCGAAAGGCTACCCCGCGAGCATGCTCAAGCTGATGGACCTGCTGATCATCCAGGAGAAGATCGAGGCGGGGCAGATCTCGCTGCAGGACCAGGTGCCGGTGAGCGCCAAGGCCTCCAAGACCGGCGGCTCGCAGGTCTGGCTGGCAGAGAAGGAGTCTTTCACGCTCGAGGACATGCTCTACGCGCTCATGATCCAGTCCGCCAACGACGCGGCCGTGGCAATCGCCGAGAAGGTTGGCGGCACCACCGAAGGCTTCGTTGAGCTGATGAACAAGAAGGCGCGCGACTTGGGCATGACCGCCACGCTCTTTCATTCCGTGCATGGCCTGCCGCCGTCCGCCGGCCAGGAAAACGATGTCACGACCCCACGTGACTTCTCCCGGCTCTGCGCCCAGTTGCTGAAGCATCCCGACATACTCCGCTACACCTCCGCGCGCGAGCGTCCGTTCCGGCCCAACGTCGCAGGGAAGACCGTGGTCATGCGCAC
>JAPLUA010000527.1 GCA_026397855.1 Verrucomicrobiota bacterium
GGTGACCTCATCGCTCTTGGGCTCGGAAAAATTGATGGACCGGTTCCGCGGCTTGCCGGCAGCCTGCACGCTTGAAGTCCAGACGGTCGCCATGGATAACGCCGCCAGCAACAGGCATATCCTGAGGCTCGAGAGCCGGTTTCTCATCTTCGCCTGAAACTCTAAGCTGGATCCCCTGCCGCGTCAAAGCCCAAATCCCCCGTTTTGCTCACGTCGGCGCAGACGCCCCGCTTTGTGGCAGCCACAAAGTCCATCATGCTTTTGGCGGGCGCGCCCGAAAAGACGGTCCGCGCCTCCGCGAGGGCTGCCCGCAGGTTCTTGCCCGATCGGAACAGGAACCGGTAGAGCTGCTTAAGCTCCAGCCGCTCCGCGGGCGTCAAGCCGGCGCGGCGGAGCCCGATAATGTTGAGGCCGCAGAGGGTGTTGCGGCCCATCGCCACGGCGTAAGGCGGCAGATCCTGGCTGATCGCCGAACCGCCCTGCAACATGGAGAGGGCGCCGACGCGCACGAACTGGTGGACGACGGAGTTGCCGGAGATGAAGGCGCGGTCGTCCACGGTAACATGTCCGCCCAGCAGTATTCCGTTGGCAAGGATCACCTGGCTGCCCAGGCGGCAATTGTGGGCCACGTGCGCGTTGGCCATCAGGAAGTTCTCCGATCCCAGCACGGTTTCCTCGGTCACCTTGTTCGAGCGATGCACCGTCACGTGCTCGCGAAAGACGTTGCGGTCCCCGATTCGGCAGCCCGTGGGCTCGCCGGCATATCTCATATCCTGGGGCGCCTCGCCGATCACGCAGCCGGCGAAGAACCGGTTGTGCGACCCGATAATGGTCCGCCCGGTCAGGTAGACGTGCGGGCCGATGATGCAATGCGGGCCCACCTCGACCCACTCATCAATGACCGCGCAGGGGCCCACCTGGACCGTGGGGTCCAGTTTTGCCCCCGGATGTACAATAGCCGTCGGATGAATCACGCCGCCCAAAGTGGGCCAAACACGCCGGTTGCCAAGTCAAAACTTCAGCTCATGACCAGGCTGCAGGCCCCGGCGATGGGGCGAAACACCTCGCCTCGGATTCCCTGGTCGGCCAGCGCCTTGAGCAGGCCGGCGGTGTGAGGTTTCCGGACCAGCACCATGACGCAGCCGCCCAGGCCGGCGCCGGCCAACTGCGCGCCCTCGACTCCGGGCAATCCCTGCGCGAAATCTACAATGCGGTCAATCGCCGGCAGGCTGCATCCGTAATCACCGGAAAACGACGCAAGGTCTGCAGGCCCGGCTTTCTTTCCTCCCCAATCCGCCAACTGCTGATCCTCAACGCCTTTCGGGGCCTTGTGCCCCTTGCTGCCCGAGGCCGGACGCGATACCCGGTCCCCGTTGTGCGAGGCCGTCATGAGTTGCCCGAGGCTCCGGGCATCGTTTTTCTTGAGGAGGCCGAGGCAGCGCTGGGCGCGCGCCATCTCCGAAAGACCGAACATCACCACGCCCCGGACGGCATAACCTTCGGCGGGAGCCTCGTGGGTTAGGAACATGCGGTCGAGGACGTCCCGCTCGGGCGCGGCAATGGCGCCAAAGGCGGCCTGCACTTTCGCGCGGGTGATGCGGGACGGCAACTGGAGGAGCAGGCGGGCAAAATCGGGGCGTGTAATTCCCAAATGCCCGGGGTTGATGTCGCGCAAATGCTCTATGCGCGATGCCAGGTCGGGCCGCAGCATTTTGAACCAGACCCGGCCGATGTGGTAAGCGGTAACCTTGGCGTTGAAGGTATTGCGTGCGTCGCTTGACTTGCCCGCGTAGATGCCTGAGTTGCAGGCCACCAGGTCGTGCCCTGGAAAAAACCGCGCGGAGTCCTCGATCTTAAAGGGGAAGAACCCGACACGCGTCACGCACCCGCGATGCGACAGCCGGATGGCCGCGTGGTCCGCTGCGCCGCCCCGGGTGCCGACAAACCACTCGCCCTCCCCGCAAAGGCTGACGAGGCGCCGCGCGCTCACCGGCAGGCGGTTGAACACCCGCACCGCCTCTGCCGTCGCCACCACCAGCGCCGAGGACGAACTCAGCCCCGCGCCCATGGGAATATCCCCGCTGACCATCATATCGAGGCCGAACAATTGGCGGTCGCGAAACAGCTCCTGCAGCCGGAGAATGGCGGCTTTGACATAGTTCGCCCAGTCACCACGGGCCGCCTCGAGCAGACGCCGGAGTCGCGGCCCGTCAATCACCCGCTGCCAATCGTCCCAGTTGAGGCTCGCAACCAGGTCGGAGATGCGAAACACCTCCTCCGCAAACTGCCCCCCTTCCGTGTTGGCGAGCGACACCACATCATCCGTTCGCGGGGCTGCAACCATGATGATCTCCCGGTTAACCGCCATCACGTTGACCGTTCCGCCCTGGTGATCAATGTGGCGCCCCATCAGGTTGATCCTGCCCGGCGACCGCACGATCGTCACCTGCCTCTGCGCGCCATAGCGATTCATGAATGCGCCCAGCACCTTGCGGATCTGCTGCCACGGAACATCCTCCCCATACCACTGGTGGAAATGCCGCCGGACCGCCGGCGAGGGGTTTTGCAGCAAATTGTCCCACTTGACCGCGGGCGCCAGCATCTCGCCGTGGGACGATGGCGTCTCAGCCACCACCTGCCCCTGGCGCTGGCGATAGACCTCCTCAACTGCCAGCAGCTCCTGCGGATTGTTAAAAGCCATCAGATCCCGCAGGTCCTCGATCTGGCACCCCGCCACCCGCGCCGGCTTCTTGCGCCGGGCCAGGATCTCAAACACGTCCGTCAGGTATTCCTCCTGGCTCGCGCGGGACGACTTCAACCGGCTTAGGGCGTCGTAGAGCACCGGGGCCCGGAACAGGTAGGTGGACAGGTTCATCTGGTCGAAGCGCTGCAGGATCTCATCCGCCGGCACGACCTCGTTCCCGACCCTCAGGCAGCCCAACCGTTCATCCTTCGAGAACCGCTGCTCAAACTCTTCCCGGCTTAGCGTTCCCCCGGCCATGCCCTTTCCTACGGTGGCAGAGCCGGCGGTGATGCTCCCGCTTTCGGCCCCCGTTCCCTTCCAGATCTCTCGAGCCAGGGCGCGCGCGCCCTTCTCCCCGCATACCTCGACCAGAATGCGGTCCATGGCTTCCCGGGCAAGCTGGCCTTGCTGCCCGAACGCGTCGTTGATCTTCGCCAAGGCCACCAGACGCCGCCGTTCCGCCTCTTCCAGGATGCCCAGGATGCCTCCCCGTGCCGACTTGAGCAGGATGCCCGTGCTCGAGTTGGGCGGCCTTTTCGCGGTGGCCAGGGTCACGTCCGCACCGCTCTGGGCGTGCGCTGCCAGCATTCGGCGGATCACCCGCGGGTCAATCACCTTGTCCCCGGCCACCACCAGCACGTCCCCGTCGAATCGCATCCGCTCGAGGATCTCGGCCCCCTTGCGCGCGGCATCCCCCGTTCCCCGCGGCTTTTCCTGGAAGGCATAGGGCGTGCCGGGGAAGCGCTGGTTCACGGTGGCCATGACACTTTCGGCCATCGCCCCGATCACCACGACATTGACCACCGAGCCGCACAGGTTGTAAGTCTCCAGCGCGCGGATGATAACGGGAACTCCGAGCACATCGAAGCACACCTTGTGCTTGTCGCTGCTCCCCATCCGGGTCCCTTTGCCGCCCGCAAGGATAATCGTGACGAATGGTCTTTTCATAAGAGTCTTCAGGCAAATAAGCGCTCGCGCAATAACAGCCTCACGGCCTCAGTCCATCTGAACACCTGCCATCCCGGGCATCACCACCTACAGCAGCACATCCTCGGGCCTTACTTCCAGGCACTCATCCTGGTCTTCCCACACGACGGCAGGGTAAAACTCCAGCAGCCCCGGCGCAAGGGTCTGGCCGACCCGCGCCAGCAGCCGTTCCGCTTCTTCCGCGGCGTTTTCGTAGGCCCGGTCGTAGTCGCGCGAGGCTTTGCGCTGGTGGTCATCCCAGTGGGCGACGGCATGGACCGGGCTGTATTCAGCAGCCCAGGCTTCCAGTTCGCCTGCCAGCGGGGCCGGTATCTCACTGAGCGGCACAAGCGTCTCGCTGCAGTGCTGGCAAATCAATCCGGCATCCCGCACGTCACGGGTCAGCAACGGCAGCAGCGGCGCGCGGCAGCAGGGAGATTCAGAGTAGGCATGGGGCAGCGCGACCAGGCGCTTGAGCCAGACCTGCCGGTCATGCGCCAGCTGGGCCGCCATCCGATAGGCACCAAGGAGCGGGTGAGAAAGCCTCCACGCCTTGCCGGCCAGTTGCCCCAAGGTTTGCGCCAGCCATCGCGCCAGCGTGAGGTCATCAAAGTCGCGGAACGCGAGGCTATACTCCCGCCACAGCAGGTCAAGGGGAGCATCAGGGTTGTTAGCCATCGTCCATAACATGGGGCAACGGCCGTGCTTTGTCGAGAGTCAGCGCGGGCGCAGCAGGCCGGCAGCGCCCCCGCCCATGCGGGCCATCATCTTCTGGAACTTGCCCATCTTCTTCATCATCTGCTGCATCTGCCCGAACCGGTTCAGCATCGTGTTCAGCTCGGTCACCGAAACACCGCTGCCCTTGGCGATGCGCTGGCGCCGGCGCGCGTTGAGGATGTGGGGGTTGCGCCGCTCCTGGAGCGTCATCCCGCAAACCATGGCTTCCATGCGGATAAACTCCTTCTCCTGCTTGTTCAGATCGGCTCCCTTGAGAGCCTCCGCGCCGCCCGGCAGCATGCTCACGATCGATTCGAGCGACCCGAGCTTCTTCATCTGCCGCAGCTGCTCCAGGAAATCCTCCAGCGTGAACTGGCCCTTGCGCATCTTCTCCTCCATGCGCTTGGCCTCGTCCAGGTCCACCGCCTCCGCGGCCTTCTCCACCAGGCTCACCACGTCGCCCATCCCCAGGATGCGCGATGCCATCCGCTCCGGGTGAAACGGCTCAAACTCGTCGAGCTTCTCGCCCACTCCCACGAACTTGATCGGCTTGCCCGTCACCGCCTTGAGGCTCAGGGCCGCGCCGCCGCGCGCGTCGCCGTCCAGCCTGGTCAGAATGGAGCCGGTGATGTTCAGCGCCTGGTCAAAGTGCGTCGCCACATTGACCGCCTCCTGGCCCGTGGCCGCGTCCAGCACCAGCAGCGTCTCCTGGGGCTTTATCAGGTCCCGCAGCCGCACCAACTCCTTGACCAGCGGCTCGTCTATCTGCAGGCGGCCGGCGGTGTCGAAGATAAGGGTATTGCGATTGTTCGCCCGCGCGAACTCCAGCGCCTCCCGCGCGATCTTGAGCACATCCGTCTCGCCTTTATGCGCAAAGACAGGAATCTGCAACTGCTGCCCGAGCTTCTCCAGTTGCTCCATGGCCGCCGGGCGGTAAACGTCCGCCGCCACAAGCAGCGGCGTCCGCCCCTGCTTGTGCAGCAACCGCGCCAGCTTGCCGCTGGAAGTTGTCTTGCCGGAGCCGTGCAGCCCGACCATCAGGACGCAGCTCGGGTTTCCGCTGAGCTGCAGGCCGGCATTGGACGATCCCAGCAAATCCACCAGCTCATCGTGAATCAGCTTAATGACCTGCTGGCCGGGCTGAATGCTCGCAACGACTTCCTGCCCCAGGGACTTGACCTTCACCCGCTCGATGAAATCCCGCGCCACCTTGAAGTTGACATCGGCCTCCAGCAGCGCCAGGCGCACCTCGCGCAGAGCCTCGCCGACGTTGGCCTCGGAGATTTTGCCGAGGCCGCGCAGATTCCTGAAGGCATTTTGCAGTTTGCCGCTTAACGAGTCGAACATCCTCCCAGACTAGGCCACCCGGGACGGATTGACAAGGACGGCACAGGCTTCCCCGGATGGAAGTGCTTGGAACGTTCCCGGCGATCGGTTAGGTTTTCCTCAGTCAGCGCGCGGATTCGGGCCTGTCGCCAACGATGGCCGGCTCGCCGGGGCGGGGACGCCTTAATACATTCGTTCGCGTAACCATGAAGTCCGATTTCGATCACACGGCAGCCAGTTTAAACCGCCACGCCTTGCGGTTCGGGTTGGGCTTTGCCCTGCTGGCCGGCGCCTCCGGGCGAGTGATGAGCGCAGAGGCACCGCAATCCTTCGATCAGTTCAAGATCGTCCTGGAACGGAACATCTTCTCCTCCAACCCTTCCCGGCAGGCCACTGGACCCGAAAAGGCGCCGCAGCCCATCCCGGAGCGGCTGATTCTCTTCGGCACCATGAGCTACGAGAAGGGGCAATTCGCCTTCTTCGATGGCAGCAATCCCGACTTCAGGCGGGAGCTGAGACCGGGCGAGAAGATCGGGGGCTGCACCCTGACGGAGATTGCGTCCACGCAGGTGAAGCTGAAGACCGGGGAGCTGGAGCTGGAGCTGCCGGTAGGCAGGTGCCTGCTGCGGGAAAGCGGGGGACCGTGGAGGCCGGGCGGTGCCGTGGAGGAAGCTTCCACGGCAGCCAAGGATGCCGCACCAGCGATTCAAGCGCCGAACCGACCCTCCGCACCAGTAGCGGCCGCAGAAGAAGCGGGGCCCGAAGCCAGGGCCGACAAATACGCCAAGGGGTCAAAGAACAAAACCGGCAAGTACCTGGACGAGCTGAGCCTGGAGATCAAGCTGGAGAAGCATGCCAGGAAGATGTTCGATAACCCCTCCGGGGATACGCCCAGGAAGCCCGAAAAGCAAAACAAGCGCGGTTACTGATGAGGTTCACGATCCCGGCTCACGGGCTCACCTGCAAGCGCAACGCCCCGAAGCGATTGGTGCGCGGAACATAGACCTGCATCCAGTCGCCGCTGCCGCCGAACGGGCCGGTCTGCCAGAGGCCGTTCGTACTCTGGGCATAGGGCGGGTACGTCCACGTCCCGGCCGCCAGGTTGGTGGATTGAGCCACGGAATAGGCCTTGCCAGGCACGCTCAGGAAGCCGAGCCCGAACAGGCTGGCGCTGGCCCCATAGTTCTCGATGCGCAGGAAGTCGTCCCGCAGAAAGGCGAATGTGCCGGCGAGGAACTCGTTCATGTTGCTGACCCCATCCCCATCCAGGTCGTCATTGGGGTTGATATCCCAGATAGTGGCATAGCGGGGATCATCCAGGTAAGCGATCAGTTCGCGCTCCCAGGCATCCGGCAGGCCATCGTGGTCCGCATCCGTCCCGGCGGTCAAGATGATGTTGCTGAACCGGCCGGCTTCGCCCACGACATAACCGCCGGAAGCACCCATCAGGTCCTGGGTCACGCCGTCCTGGATCAAGAGGATCTGCACGGTGCTGCCGGGGCGGACGGCTTTGTCGGAATAGGCGACATTCGCATTGGCGTCCTGCAGGTAGAGGGGCAGGACGAAGTTGACGCCGGGATAGAGCGGGCCCTGGATGGTGTAGCTGGCGCAGTCGTTGGTGCCCTGGCGCACCACCACGGTCGCGCTAACCCCCTTCTGGAAGGGCCAGCCAAAGGCGTCGCGCGCCTCGCCATAGAAAAAGAACATGGGCTGGGGCACCCCGGCCGGGACCGGTGCGGCCAGGGGAAGAAGGCAGCCCGCCAGGAGCAGCAACCACACGCGATTTTGAGGTAGTAACTTCATAATTCACATCCTTGGATCAGTCTCCTGAAAACGAATAGGTGTTGAAGAAGAGCTTGATGTCCGTAACGCCCTGCATGGTGCGGCCGGTGACAAGCCCGGTCTTCATGGGGCCGAGGATAAAGCGGTTGATGCCCTCCACGGGATCGGCCAGCAAGGTCCGCCCGGGGATCAGCAGCATCCACTTGGTGTTCCAGACCGAACGGCCAATGAGCCGCGCATTGGTGCAGAGTTCCGCGGGCGTGAAGTTCCCGCTGTCGTGATAGGCGCGCAGCGAGGCGAAGCGCCGGGAGGCGGCGAAGTTTTCGGACAGCGAATCAAAGTACGGTATCCAGTTCGGCGCGTTGACGTCGGCGGCGCTGACGTTATAGGGCACAGGCAGGGCTTGATCGAAGACATTCCAACTGCGGATGGTTTCACCGCTGCCCTGGGACGGCGAGCGCATGAGGTCGGCGCCCACGGGGAACAGATAGACCCGCGGCGCATTGGCCATCCCGGAGCCAAAGGCGTTGGTGTAGCTGGCGAACCAGACCCCCACCGAGCGGATCTTGGTGGCCGAATGCGTCGGATCGTAGGCGTTATCGCCCCCGGCCAGGTCCTGGCCGAAGAAGTTCTGGCCGGGCATGATGGTGCTCGAGAACGTAATCATGAGGCCCGGCTCATTGGTGGTGCTCGGCGTGCCGAGCGTTTTGCAGTAATTGTTGTATTCGGGAATGGTGGTGAGGTCCACCTGGCAAAGCTGCAATTGATTTCGCCACGTGGCGTCGGACGCGCTGCCCGGCGCGATGCGGAACAATTCCGTGCGCAGGGAGAAGCGGCTGGTTTCGGTATCGGGATTGTTGAAGCCCAGGCGGCCTTTGAGGACATTCCAATCTCCCTTCATCCGCGCCAGGGCATCGGCCAGGCCGGCATCGCCGTAGCCATTGGCCGCCAGCGGCTGGCTGTTGACCACGGCGCCCAGGCTGCGGGTGCGCAGGATCCGGTCCATGAACTGGCTGCCCGCCATCGCGGTGGGGTCGCCGGTCAGCAGCGCGGTTTCATAGTCGTAAGCGCTGGCCGCCATGTAGGCATACCGGGCCGCGAGATCGAAGGTGTCCGAATACTTCCGCAGGGACTCATCGCGGAAAATGCGCAGGGTCATGTCCGCGTAGCGGGCGTTCTGCACCCGCCAGGCCCCGGCCGCGCGCGCGCCGGACAACTGCCCGAGCAGATCCGTGCCCTCCGCCGCCAGCGCATCGCATTTGGCGGCCAATTGGCTGACCGCCAGACTCTTGGCCCGCACTTCCTGGGTCATCGGCAGAAGGGTCGCTATCTGCAACTTAATCGCCGAGAGCCTGGCCTGGAGCGCATCGCTGTTGTTATCCACCCATGCCCACTGTTTCATCGCCTGGTCATACTTTGCCAGCATCATCTCTGCAATCTGCGCAGCCTGGGACCAACCGGTTGTCACGGCCAGATCCGCGTCAGCGTTAACGCGCGCACCAGTGGCGCATATCGAACGTCCATCCGTTCCAGGATCTAGAATCGGTGAGATAAGGATTGTTCCGGAGGCCACACCTGCGATTACCCCCCCACCTGGTGCACCACTTACGAAGGGGAAACACAGTTGGTCAAGGATGCCGTTCAGATAATGCGTCTCGCGACTTTGCTGCGCTGCTTTTGTCAAGTCATCCGCCTTCGATTTGGCGGCGAGCACGGCCAGAGAACCCGCGTCCTGAAGCATCATGAAGCTGAATTGTGCGACGACCTGCACGTGGTATGAGTTGAATGATTGGACGGCGCTCTGGATGCCCGCCACCTGCGACTGAATCTTGTTATAGCTTTCCTGGAGCTCGACCATGCCTTGCAGGTAGGCCTGTTTGGCGATCTGGTATTCGCCGGGCCGCGAGCGGATGCCAGTCCAGTCCGCGGGCCGGCCCAGCGCGCCTTCGTTGTCCATCACGAACGTAACCGAAATTCGTGGGCATGACGGGCAGCGGGATGCTGACATAGTTCGTAAACCTCGGCGTGTTGTCTTCGAAGGCGCTCAGATCCACGTACATGAAGTGATAGAGATCCGGCCCGTCATAGCCGTCGGGATAACCCTGGCCGGGGCCGATATCGTCGGTGTATGGCGTGCCGAAGATTTCGAGGAGGCGGCTGCGGGTATTGCTCTCGTTTTGCGCCACCGTATCGGTGACATAGTTGTTGAACGAGGTGGCCTGGCGGCGCAGCCGCTGGGAGGCGCCCTGGGCCTGGTCCAGGGCCGTTTGCGCGTTGTTGAGCGCAGCGAGGGCGCGGTCATAGATTTGCTCGAAATGACTCTGGCCGGCATCAATCCCGGCGGGGCTGATGTCGAAGGGCATGATGTTCTTGGCCAGGCCCAGCGGATTGAGGTCCCCATCGGCCCCGTCCACCACATTCTGGAGCGACTGGCCGGCGGCCGAGAGCGTGCCCAGCGCGCGGACGGTGGAACGGTCAATGACCTGGATGCCGGTGTGACCGGAGTTGGTGTCTTGCGTCGGCAGCAGCGAATTGACCGTCAGCCAGTCGAAATAGGCACCCTGGCCGGCGCGCACGCCCCAATCGCCCACGCCCCAGCAGCGGTTGGTGTCGCTGTCGCGATAGCCGGCCCACAGTCCGGACGGGGCGGATTGATACGTCTGCTGGAACGTGCGGCGCACAATGTCCTGGCCGGTGCGGACCCGGGCCGCCGCGGTTTCGGCGAACTTCTCCTCGTCGTAATAGTCCACTGCCACGGTGACGCCGCCCAGGTCCATGGCGGTGTAGTTGGGCGTCCAAACATAATTGGTGGTGTGGAGGAGCTTGTAATAGAGCTTGAGGGCGGAGAGGTAGTGCCCCCAGGCATCGCCATGGCCCTGCGGGTAGAGCCGCTTGGCATCGTCCTCCGACATGGTGCCGCTGGTATTGCCCTGGGCGTCGGCGATGCCATAGTTGAGGGCATAAGCCAGTTCGCCGCCATCAATGCCCTTGCTGAAATTCCACATCATGCGATTGTAGATCGGCGCTTCTTGCACGCCCGGATCCAGCTTGTCATCGCGGCCGCGCAACAGGCACAGCTCCTCGTCGAGCAAGGTGGGGACTTGATTCATGAAGCAGAAGAGGGAGGAGGCGCGGTTGAGGATGTCGCCATAGCCGTATAGCGCAGGGTATCGTACATGCCCTGGTCGCCCCCGCTAGGCAGGGCGGCGATCATGTTGAAGGCGCGGTTGAAGATGGTCCAGTAGATCTCGATCAGGCCGAAGTCGTTGATGTGCTCCGAGTTGAGGGCCACATCCCCCAGGTATGGTTCGCCGGCCAGGGCGATCATGTTGATCGTATAATCGGGCGGCTGCTGCTGGTAGTTGGCGACCCGTTGGTTGTAGGGATTGATGGCGTTCATCGCCCGCTTGACCCAACTCTCGGCGATCATGGGCTTGGTCCAGTCGCTCCAATTGGTGCAGGCCGGGTTGAGGGGATCCAGAGACTGGTAGCGGCAGACGAAATAATTGTCCGACAACGTGAACATGGGCTGGCCGCTGCCGAAGGTGATCTGGTTGAGGCCGACGGCGATCTTGTAGCTGGGCCAGGCGCTGTAAGGATTATTGGTGGGGCCGTCCGGGGGGTTATAGCGCCAGTCAAACCGGTAGTTTTCCGGGTGGCCTGCACAATCGGTGGTGTGCCGCATGGTCATCTGTTCGTTGAGGACATCCGCGGGCGGAATTGCTTTCACCTCGCCCGTGGCCAGCGGAGGCAGCACCTGGAAGCAAGCGAGGCTGATCGGCGTGCCGGGCGGCACATTGACGCCGTTATTGAACGCGATGGTCACAAAGCCCTGCCCTTGGCCGATGCCGGCCGTAAGGGCGAGCGAATCAAACGGCTGGCTGCCGTTGGTGATGGTCACGACGCCGGTCGGCAGGCCCTTGACCGCCGCCTGCCATTTGGCGTCCGGGCTCAGCGACAAGGCCGCGTTCTGTTCGTCCGCTCCGAGCAGATTCAGCAGCAGGTAGGGAAGCCCCGCCGCCGGAACGACGTTTGTCCCCCGGATCCAGAGCTGGCCCAGCGGCGGCGAGAGCTGGGTCTGTTGCCACCAGAGGCGCTGATTCAACTGCGGCGGCAGGTCCGGGAAATAGGTCCAGCCATTGTTAACCTGCTGTTTGACGCCGCTGGGCAGGGCGAAGGAAGGCGCGCTGCTCGAGCGGTAGCGCGTGGGATCAATCAGCACCACGCAATTGTTGCTGTTGTTGACCGGCTGCTCGACGGAGTTGGTCCGTCGTAGCCCCGTGTCGGTGACGTAGTCATTGCGGATGTAGAAATGAGCCTGGGACTGCTGATAGAGAATATCCACGCTCAGTTGATCCGAGATGTCGGGCAGGCCGACCTGTTGCTGGTCCGGCTTGACCAGGGTGTCGCCGATATGCAGGGGGGCGGGATTGGCCGGCCAGTTGATGGTATAGGTGACGGGCTGGGGCCGGCCCTTGCTGCCCTGGCCGCTGAGAAAGGGAATCTCCTGGCCCAGCGCCGGCTGGGGGCTTTCGCCGGGGTAATAAAACCCCGGCTGATTCTCGTAGCACCAGTTCATTTGGACGGTTTCCGCGCTCTGCCCGTTCGTGCCCGCGCGATAGGCCCACCATTGCAGATTGCGATCCTCCCAGGCCGGGCCGTTGGGAGCCGCAGTGTTGGAGCAGTTGGGATTGGCCAGGTAGCAAAGCGGGGCCATCGGCTCCAGCAAATTGGGCACGGTGACCGGGTAATTGAACCCATACTGGCTGTTGGTGGCGACGACGGCGTAGGCGAGCATCCCCGCCTCGCCGCTATCGCGGTCGGTATATTCCACCAGCACCAGCGGGGCCGAGCTGTCCGGCAGAGCCGCCGTGTTCAGATCGTTGCGGATGGCATAGACGGAGCTGCCGAAGATCAGGGCGTGTTCTTCATTGGGATTGAAGCCCACCTGGGTGACATCATTTTGATAATAGATGCTGACATTGTCGGCATTGTCCGGCAGGGCGTTGCCCGCTTCGGTCTGGTGCGCCAGCACCAGCGTGGGGACATTGGTCGGCCACTGGGGCTGATAGCGGGTCACCAGCGAAGGCCAATAAATGGCCGCCGGCAAGCCGGCCGGCTGGTAGCGGTTGGCCCACCAGATCTCCAGGGGCGAGTTGGTGTGGACGGCAAAGATGGCGGAGCCGCTGTTCGGATTGTTGGTCACCATCGGATAGGCATAAAAGTCCGGGTTGTAGGAGCGGCCGGAGTAGATAAACCCGGGGTAGTGGGACCAGGGATCCAGCCCGAAGGTGACCGGGGCGATGGCGGCGACATAACCGTAGGGTGAGGTGATGGAGGCGGGCTGGCCGCTGACAAAATCCAGCGTGGTGAGGCCGCCGCTGAAATTGAGCGGGAAGTAGGCGAGCAGGCTCGTATTGAGCAGGTCCTGAAACGTGAGGTTCCGGTTCATGCAGCCCAGGAGCTGCTCACTGGTGCGCGCCTCGGTCCAGACCCGCACTTCCATCACATCCGCGCGATCATAGTTCGTGTTGCCGGTGGTGTTGGTGGACCCCACGATGAACGGCCCCGGCAAGGTCTCGAGAACTGCCGTCATCGCGGCGACATTGCCGCCGTCAAAGTACAGGATGAGATTCAACCCGTCATAGGTCATCGCGTAGTGATGCCATTGGCCGGGACTGCTCGCCAGCACCACGTTCGTGGCTGCGCCATTGACGTCCATGGCCACCACGACATTGCTGGCGGTAATCGAGACGGGGCGGAGGGAAAAACCGCCCAGCGCGTTGGTCGTCCCCATCGAGAAAAGGGGCAGCCCCTCGCCGGCGTGGAGACTGGCCCAGAGCTCCACCGTGCGCGGCTGTCGGCCGAGGACCGTGGGCTCGGTTCCGCAATTCACCCAGGTCAAATCGCTCAGGGCCAACGCCGATTGCGCCACCGCCGGCTGCACTTTTGTGGCGACATCCCATGGGACCGGCATCAAGTCGTAGAGCGATGTGTTGTCATGCGCCACCGACCGCACCACCTGGAACCAGACATTTTCATCCTGGGAAGTGTATTTGAGCAGGCCATAGCCGTTGGTTTGCACCGTCAAGGCGCCGTTGTTGAGGGCGAAGTTGCGGCTCGGCTCTTCCATGGACATGAGTTGCGGGTTGAGGGCCGTGGGGATGAGGGTCGGCGCGCTATTGGTCGGCCCCGACGCGTAGGTCATCACCTGGCAATCCACCGGCCAGTCGGCCAGGTACTGATCCTTCTCGATCGGCCACTGGATGCCAGCCACGCCGGTATTCATCCAGTACACCTCGGCATCCCACGGGTCGTACACGGTCTGATAAACCGAGTAGATCCAGCCTTCCATCGCGCTCTTGCCGCTGGAGGATGAGTGGGGATAGAGGGTGGCGTCGCCGGTGGCGTTCGCCCCGCTGGTGATCTGGGCCTGCAGGCTGGCCGTGCCGTAGCTGGTGTCTTGCGGCAGCAGCCGTTGGCCGATGGCGACGTCCTGATAGATGATGTCCGGCGCCATCACCTGCACCACCTCCCAGCCGATCTGGTTGGCAAAGGATCCCGTATCGAACAGCTCGATCACAAACAGCCCGCTGCAGCCGTTCGCGCGCAGGCGCTTGCTGCCATTGCTGTCGTCAATCCAGACGGTCGCCGAGAAATCGGTGACAATATTGGTCACGCTATTGGTCCCGCCGCTCGTGACGATGTTCGTCGTCACCACCGGCGGAAGCACGTCGTCGTTGTAGTGGATGCGGGCGAATTTACCGTTCAGCGACACGGTGGGGGAATAATAGGGCGCCTCGGTCCAGAAGATCTTTTCGGGGCGGCGCGTCGCCACGGCAGACACCTCGTAGGGCACATCATTGAAGAGGTTGTTGGTCATCGCCCATCTCAGAACGATACTGCCGTGCGAGGCGGCAATCACCTGCCCGGTGGACAGCACAAAGAATGCGGCATTGGAGGGGGAGATCTTCACCGGGGCTGAGTTCGGGTACGCGCCGACGGGCGGCGCCAGCACGTCGCCAATCGCCGCATCCGGCACCAGCTCGGCGAACGGCTCGCCCACGCTCGATCGGTTAAGCTGGTAGGTGCCGTCGGTGGGGAGGCTGGGCGTAAAGCCGCCGGGCAAGGCATAGGGCCCCGAATGGCCATTGTAGCAGACCGTGGTGTACACAACGGAGTTGGTCAGATTGTCGGCCAGACCATTGGTGTCGTACCACGGATTGACATAGTCCGCATCGCAATCGTAGCCCGCCCGGGCGGTCAGGGCGCTCGCGCAGAGCGCCAGGATCAGAACCGCGCGGTGCCGCAACGCCGATTTGGTTTTTGCGCGCATAGTCATATTCATAGCTTGCTCCCGTTCCGTAGCGTCATCCTGCCGGAGTCTTCCATCGGGCAACCGTCCGCCGTCGCTGCCAACCTTTTCACGGCGGCCCCCCAAAAGGCAGAAACTGATACGTTCAGACTTCCTGAGCTGGGCGGAAAATGCGTTGGCACATTTGGGCTGTCTGTCAGGCGAGTTCATAGATCAACCGCGCACCGGTTTCAGGGTGGCAGAAGGCGCTCTGGGTTAGCTCGGCAAGCAGGGCACTCATCGCC
>JAPLUA010000503.1 GCA_026397855.1 Verrucomicrobiota bacterium
ACTGACGTTGGCGGCTACGATGCTGCGGTTTCTTGAACCAGCCGCGTGCGGGCGCAACTCACAGTTTCCGAGGATGTGTAAGAATGCGAAAGGAGCGCGGACATTCTTGTCCGCCTCGGCCGCGTTGGCAAGCCCCAGGCGGACAAGAATGTCCGCGCTCCGATGACATGAGTTGCGCCCGCCGCGGGCTAAAGCTGATCTTTGGGCTGTTCTTTTGCACTTGAGAAATCTAAAGTGGCACTTTAGGAATCTCATTTATGGGATGAACAAGGGCTCGAGGTTGATTTCCTGATCCCGGGCCGCGGCGGGTCCATTTCCCTGGTGGAATGTAAAGCTTCGCGCACGGTAAGACCCGCGATGGCCGCCCCCATGCAGCGACTGGCTGAGGCCCTGAAGAAGCAGCGTCCGCCGGGCACAACGGTTAACCTTTCACTCATTTACCAAAGCCCGCGAACACCGTTTGCAACACACGCGGTCGCCCCGGGTGTCCGCGCCCTCGCCCGGCAGGACTTCGTCAGCGAACTCTGATGCGCCATCATCGCCCGGCCCCCGGCGATCACCGGGCGCGCCCCGTCAGGCTCAGGATGGCCGGGCTGCTGACATTGCCCTTGCGGTCCACGGCAGAGAGGGCCACGACATCCGGCGCGGATTTTCCCATGGCCTGCGAGAGGGTTGTGCCCGGCAGGATCTGATTCGTCCACTGGCCGGCATGGCGGGTTTGCAGCAGCCAGAGCCAGGCTTTCCCGGAACCACTGGCGGCCCAGGTAATCTTTGCGGGAACTCCGGCCGTGTCTTTGGGCAACGTCAGCCTGGGCTTGCCAGGGGCGGAGCCCCCCAGCCAGGACAAAGCCGGCACCAGCGCGGGCTGTTGATACACCCCCCGGGCGAGCGCCTCGTCCAGGCTGGCGTTGCGCATCAGGGCGCGCATGTTCCAGTGGATGTGGCCCCCGACACCGGGCAGTTCGCGGCTACGCTGGATTTGATTCACGATCTCCTCCGGCGGCCAACTGCGGCGGGACGTGCTGGGATTCGCGGCTGATGCCCCGTGGGCGGTCTTGGTAGTGTCGATGCCGGCGACAAGCAGCCTGCCTTTGGGGTTCTGCGCCGTCCACCATTTGAGCAGCACCGGAAAGCTCTGCTCCGGCGGATCAATGGCCCAGTAAAGCTGGGGAGCGAAATAATCAACCCACCCGCTGGCCAGCCACAGGCGCGAGTCGGCGTAAAGGTCCGCGTAGGCATCGAAGCCCCTGATCTGGGCCGGATTGCCGGGACGCCAGATCCCGAAGGGGCTCACCCCGAACTTCACCCACGGCTTGGCCGACTTGATGGACTTGTAAACGCGCTCGATAAAACGGCTCACGTTCTGCCGCCGCCAATCGTCGCGGCTGAGCTTCCCGCCCGCGCCATACCGGCGCCAGCTTGCATCGTCCGGGAAAGCCATCTCCTTGCCCGCGCTGTCCTTTTCCTTGTAGGGATAGAAGTAGTCGTCGAAGTGGATGCCATCCACATCGTAGCGTTTGACCACGTCCATGATGACGCTCAGGGAATAGTCCTGAACCTGCTTCTCGCCCGGATCGAGCCAAAGGTATTTGCCATACTGCCGCACCAGTTGCGGGCGCTTCTTGCTGATGTGATCGGGAGACACCGGCGAAACGCTGGCCAGCACGCGCGCTCGATAAGGATTGAACCACGCGTGCAGTTCGATCCCGCGCTTGTGCGCCTCGGCGACCGCAAAAGCCAGCGGGTCGTAAAACGGCTGCGGCGCACGGCCCATGGTGCCGGACAGGTATTCGGACCACGGCTCGATGCGGGAGGCATACATGGCATCGCACGCCGGCCGGACCTGGAAGATGACGGCGTTCAGCTTGAGCTGGATCGCGCGGTCCAGAATGGCCACCAGTTCGGCCTGCTGTTCCGCAGTGCTCAGCCCTTTGCGCGAGGGCCAATCAATGTTCGCCACCGTGGCCACCCACGCGCCCCGGAACTCGCGGGATGGACGGGGCGGAATAATATCCGCCTGCGAATGACTGGCGGCAGGCGACCGCGTACCAAAGCCGGACGCAGCAAGCAATGTTCCGAGCAGGGCGGCTCGCAAACCGGACCGCAGCAGTCGCGAGCCGGCCGCACAAAATCGGCCCCCGCCTCGGCGCAGGTTCAAAAAGGTCTGTGGCATAGCGGTATCATTGCATTTCTTGGCCGACTGGCCCTCTGTTAACACCTTCACAACCCGGAGCGCAACCCTTTTAGCGAGCAGGTAGGGCGAAAGAATGCGTGCAGAAACAAATGGGCCGGGCTTGACGGCCCGTCAGGAATAGGCGATGGTGTGGTTGCCGAGATGGGGGCGTACTGGTTTCGACTTGGTGAATACGCCAGAGGCGGCATGCCGAGGACGGTTCGTTGGCCTCGTTAATCCTCGAACCAAACATTAGTTGCTAACCAAGAATTAGCCCTCGCGGCCTAGTGCCACGACGTTCGCCGGTGGACACCTGCTACACCGGACGAACGCCACAGCAGGTTAGGTCAGGCGTGGGGTCCGCGCGCGTCTGGCTGAAACTCTTATCATGCGGGCTAGGCTGGGCGACTCGGTGTCAGGCCGCGATCGCCTGGTAGAAAACTCTCTCCTGACTAAGCATGTAGTCGCGGCTGGTTCATTTGCTAAGGACGCGGGTTCAACTCCCGCCGCCTCCACCATCTTTTGCTGGGGTTTTGAGGCAGTTGTTGACCTGACGGGTCAGCAACGGCCCCCCCAAGCTGCCGGCCAGTCTGGGCGCCGGTGAGAGCACCCTCGTCTCATCGCCAATTGTGCCCGGCCCTGTTTTAGTTGTCTTTGCAACGCCTTGAAATAGTATCGGCCGCAAGGTTCCCGCGGCTGGGAACGAGCAAATACCATGCAATGGATCGCACCATCTCATGCGGTTGTTCCGGTTCATCACCGGCGCGGTCTTGAGTTCCTGCAATAGAGTCTTAACTGAGCGCCCAATTCCCAATTCAAAATGAAAACCTTTATTGTTTACGCCCACGCCGAGCCTAAGAGCTTCAACGGCGCTTTGTTTCAGACGGCGCAGCAGACGCTGCGGGCCGCCGGCGACACC
>JAPLUA010000120.1 GCA_026397855.1 Verrucomicrobiota bacterium
ACGTGAGTCGGCGCTAATCTCCGCTCCGACCGGAGAAGTTGGCGCGGACTGACGTGCGCGACTACGAGGTTATGAGCCGCGACAAGAATACCCGAAAAATCCAAGATGCGCACCCGGGTTTGGAAGCAACCACCAGCGGAAAGCGAATATCGTTGAGGTCGGTTCTAAACACCTATGTCGGACCACGGTCCGGATGCAATCGCCAAAACTTCCCGGGGAAACCGGTGGAATCACCGCTTGCGTGGATGCCGGCCCTGCGGGTATAGCTCAAGAACATGCCATTAAGAACTGCACTCGTGCTGGCGGTCGCCGCCCTGGCGGCCCAGCCCACCCCGGCCGCCGTCCGCGCGGATCGGCCCAACATCATTCTCATCCTCGCGGACGACCTCGGCTTCGGCGACACGGGCTGCTATGGTGCAAGCCGGATTCCGACGCCGAATGTGGATCGCCTGGCGCGGGGGGGCCTGCGCTTCCGCGACGCGCACTCAACCTCGGCGACCTGCACCCCCGCCCGGTATGCCCTGCTCACCGGCGAGTATCCCTGGCGCAAGAAGGGAACGGGCGTGCTGCCCGGCGACGCCGGGATGATCATCCCAGCGGGCCAGACCACCACCGCCTTGGTGCTGCAGCGCGCAGGTTACCGGACCGGCGTGGTGGGCAAATGGCATCTTGGCCTGGGCGGCAAAGGCGGGCCCGACTGGAACAGGGAGATCAAGCCCGGCCCTCGCGAAATCGGCTTTGACTACTCCTTTATCATGGCCGCCACCGGCGACCGCGTGCCGTGCGTCTATCTCGAGAACCAGCGGGTGGTGGGCCTCGACCCAAATGACCCGATACAGGTCAGCTACGACCGTCCCGTCGGAGTTGACCCCACCGGCAAGGACCATCCGGAACTGCTCAAAGTGCATCCCAGCCACGGGCATGACCAAACGATCGTCAACGGCATCAGCCGGATCGGCTACATGACCGGGGGCAAAGCGGCCCGATGGGTGGATGAAGAGATGGCGGACACTTTCACCCGCAAGGCCGTCACGTTCATCGAGCAGAACAAGGATCGGCCTTTCTTTCTGTATTTCGCCACCCACGACCCCCATGTGCCCCGGGTGCCGCATCCGCGTTTTGTGGGCAAGAGCGGCTGCGGGGTGCGCGGCGACGTGATCGTCCAGTTCGACTGGTGCGCGGGCGAGATCCTGAACACGCTCGACCGCTTGAACCTGGGCAAGAACACGCTGGTGATTCTATCCAGCGACAACGGCCCGGTGGTGGATGACGGCTACCGGGACGGGGCGGCAGAGAATCTGAACGGCCACAGGCCCGCCGGCCCGTTGCGCGGCGGCAAGTACAGCCTGTTCGAGGGCGGCACGCGCGTCCCGTTCATCGTTCGCTGGCCGCAGCGCATCGAACCCGGGGTGTCGGATGCGCTGGTGTGCCATATTGATTTCCTTGCCTCATTCGCAGCGCTCACCGGCCAGAAGCTTGCCGCCGGCGAGGGGCCGGACAGCCGCAACGTGCTGCCTGCGATCCTGGGCCAATCGAAGGTCGGCCGCGATCAACTGGTTGAACACGCCCGCGTGCTGGCGTTGCGGGATGGCGCATGGAAATACATCGAGCCGAGCCCGGAACCGAAGTGGAAGGCCAACACGGCCACGGAGATCGGCACCGACCCCGCCGGCCAGCTCTACCACCTGGCGGACGACCTCGGCGAGACGAACAACCTCGCCCGCGCCCAGCCGGACCGGAGCCGCAAGCTCCTCGAACAGTTGCGGAGCACGCGGCAGGCCGGGGGCGCATCACCGGACGCTGCAAGGTGACTCGCACAGCCGCGCCTTAATTCGCAACCGGCAAGAGGCGCAGGGAGAGCACCGGTCGGCCGGCCGGCCCAAACTCGCCCCTGATCTGCAATGTGGCGCTTTCGACACCGTTGGTGCCAACGCCGGTGAGGCGCAGCGTCAGCTCCTTCCGATCCCCGGGTGCGATTTCCACATCCTCCGGCATATCAATTCCCCAGGGCCTGGGTAACGCCGACCCCTC
>JAPLUA010000102.1 GCA_026397855.1 Verrucomicrobiota bacterium
GGCTGCGAGCCCCTGCCACATTCCGACCCAGTAGATTGCGGCCAAATCCGCGACCAGCAGCATCATGAACGCCAGCCAGAACAGGATCCAGGAGGCGCGATCATCCGGCTCGTTCAGGAGCGAGGCAGTGGCCATCATGAAGGCAAAGAATACGGCCAGGATCACAATCAGCGGCCCGAGGAACTGGCGTTTGAGGGCGAGCCACTGCCCGCGTAACAGGTCGCGCACCGTCAGCGGCGTCGAGAGCAGCAGCTCCAAAGTGCCCTGGGTGCGGTCCTCGGTAAGCTGCCGACCGGTTTCCGAGGCCATCCACCCTTTGAGGAGAACGTTGAGCAGGGCACCGGTTATAAGGCACATGAACTCACTCAGCCAATCGCGATGGTACTTGGCCAGGCCCCACGCCCAGCCGCCGGCCAGCAGCGTGAGCACTGCCCAGACCAGGGCCGGTTTGAAGCGCCCGCGCGCCACCAGCCAGAAGTAGGCGTTCTGGTCGAGCAACTCGCGGCGAAAGGCGGCCCGTTCGGCGGAGCCGCCGTAGCTCCAGAGCCGCAAGCGATCTTTCCAGCGCAGCCGCTGGGCTCCCGCGGGGCGATCCTGCCACGTGCGCGGCGCGATCACGCTGGCCAGAGCCAGGAAGATCCAGCCCAGGGAGTGGACCAGGAGCAGCGACCCCCAGAACAGCCGGGCCTGGCGCATGGTATTGTAGGTGGCGTCAAAGGCCGTATAGTAATTGCAGCCGGCGCTTGGGAGCAGGAAGATCCCCGACACTTGCTTGGCACGCCCGACAAAAGCCAGCCAGGCCCAAATCGCCGGGAATCCTGCGGCGAACAGCAGAATCAACAGGAAGGTCATCCCCATGGCGCGGCGCGCGTTGCGGCACAGCGCCGACACGCAAATTCCCGCCGCGAGGGAAAAGAACAGGGTGTTGATGGCCACCAGCGCCATGCGGCCGAACTCGCCGGGTGTGACGCCGCCCAGCAACATCGGCAGGGCCAGCATCGGCACCACCGCCAGCACCCCGTAGAAGCTGTTGAGCGAGGTCGCTGCCAGCTTGCCAGACACCACGTCGTAGCCTTTCAGGTCGGTCAGGAACAGCAGGCCCAGTGTTCCCTCGCGCTTTTCCTCGCTGAGACAGTCCGCCGTGTAGCGCACGCCGCTGAACAGGCAGTAAAGGACTGCGCCGCCGGTGAGCAGCCCGAACAGAAACTGGGCGACCCGATGGGGCGGCTCGTGCTGCATCACAAAAAAGAGCCAGGCGCCAATGGCCATGACCGCGAAAGCCGTGCCGCTGCGCTGCCAGTAGGTGCTGCGCCGCCGTGAAGCGACGCGCAGCTCCCGGACAACGATGGGCAGGAAGGTCATATCACGGCTGGAGCGGAATGGCCGGCGGGCCCGGCATGGGCGGCGGCATCCGCGGCGGGGCCGCTTGCGGGACCGGAACCAGGGTTCGTGTTGCCTGTTCGCGGAATGATCTGTAAAGCGTTCGGCGCGACCAGGCGAAGAACCCGATGTTCTTGGCCAGGTTGAGGAAGAGGCTTAGCGCAATGCTGATCAGCGGAAACCAGGTCTTCGTGGCAGAAATGATCCAGGAACCGGCATTGGCAGCGGAGAAGCCGCCTTTCAGGGATCCTGCCATAATGAGGAGCGGAATCACGAGGGCCGACGCGAAGGAGATGGCGAATCCCGGGATGACTTGCACGAAGACGATCGTCTTCACCGTGGCGAGGTTGTTGCTCTTCGAGGTCATCCCCATCCACATGCCAAACCAGCTTATCGCCACGAGGTTGGCGGTGGTGGTCACGATGCTGGCGCCCGAACTCAGGAGCGCGGCGCCCAGGGCCGGCAACCGGTTTCCAGTCAAGCTGGCCATCTGTTCCCACGCCGCTCTGCCGGCGAAGCACACCCCCGCCAACTGCACCGCCATGAGCAGGACCACTGGAACCCCGAACATCCGCAGCAGTGCGCGCCATTGGCCCTGCACGATCTCTGGCACGCTCACCGGTGTGGCCAGGAGCAGTTCGATCAACCCGCTGCGCCGCGCCTCGATGAAGAACCGGCAGGCCTGCGACGCCGCCCACAGGTAGAGCAGCCAGACGAACGCCCAGCTCATCGAGCTCCAGATCGCCCACTCGGCGGCCGTCACATCTGTCACCAACAGAGCTACCAGCACACCGGCCACCAGCAGCGCCATGCCCCAGACCCCGACCGATTGCCAGCGCTCGCGGCAGGCGAGCCATAACACGGGGTTGTGGCCAAGCAGCTTGCGCCGCAGCCCGGCGCGCCGCCGGGCGCTCCCGTATCTCCATGCATAGCTCCAGGTCGTGTTGGAAAACGAAGACCGGGCGGCTCGCCGCTCCTGCCAGGTCCGCGGAACCAGCACGCTCGCCAGCGCCAACAGCACCCATGCAATGCCCTGGGAGACGAGCAGCCCGATCCAGAAAGGGGCCCGGCCCCAGGCGCTGGCCGATCTGAACACAAAGAAGGGACTGGAGAGGCTGAAAACGGGCTCGAACGCGTGCCGTTTCACGGCCGCGAGGATCGCATCCGCCAGCGGCCCGCCAGCCAGCCACAGCACCAGGAGGAACAGCGTCCCGGCCATCGCCTTTTGCGGATCACGGCTGATGGCGGATACAAACAGGCCGGCCGCCAGGGAGCAGAACAGCGCGTTCACCAGGGCGAGGGTTGTCTGCCAGAATTGGACGCCGGTCACTCCGCCCATCAGCAGCGTGATAGCCAGGATCGGGAAGACGGCCAGCAGCGCGAAGGAGCCTCGCAGGGAGGTGGCCAGCAGCTTGCCGCCCGCCACATCGTAGCCGCGCAAGTCGGTCAGGAACAGGAACCCGAGGGTGCCCTCGCGCTTTTCCTCGCTCAGGCAATCGGAGGTGAAGAACAGGCCCGAGGACATTGCCACTCCGAACGCGAGCCACGTCAGGATACTGAACAAAACGCCGCCGAGGGTCGCCGTGGCGAAGGCTCCGGCCGTGGCGAGAAACATCAACCCGCTCCCGATGACCATTGACACCAGCGCCGCAACCACCCGCAGCCAGAAGGTGCTGCGCTTCCGCGCGGCCACGCGCAGTTCTCGTTCGATAATGGGTAAAAGAACCATGGCATTGCTGGCGTCGAGCCAACCGCCCGTCACCCGTCCCGCTGCACTCGCCACTCGTTACGCTTCACGCTTCACGCTTCCTACTGCGTCTCACCCCGCGTCACCCGCATGAAGACCTCCTCCAGGCCGATCTCGTCCTCGCGCAGCTCGATGAGCCTGGCCCCGCCGCGCACCAGGATGTCGGCCACGATGCTGTGGTCGGTGTCCTGGCTGGCGAGTGTGACCTTGATCTCGCCATCGGAGGTGCCCACCTCGGTGATTTCAGGGCGCACCTTCAGCAGCTCGACGGCTTGGGCCTGGTCGCTCGAGACGCGCACCCATACGACGCGGCCCTGCGACATCTGATCGCGCACGCCCTGCACCGGGCCGCTGTAGATGAGCCGGCCCTTCTCGATAATGGCGACCCGGTTGCACAGGGTCTGCAGCTCGCTCAGGATGTGCGAGGAGATGATGATGGTCTTGCCGAGGCGCTGGAGCTCCTGGAGGATGGCCATCATCTCAATGCGCGCGCGCGGATCGAGGCCGCTGGCCGGTTCGTCGAGGAGAAGCAACTGCGGATCGTGAATCAATACCCGCGCCAGACCCAGCCGCTGCTGCATGCCGCGGCTGAGCGCGCCAATGAGCGCCCCCCGCTTCTCGATCAGCCCCACAAGTTCCAGGACGTCATTGACCGTCTTTTCGCGCTGCGCGGTCGGGATCTTGTAGCACGCGCCGAAGAAATCCAGGTACTCGGTCACTTCCATGTCCTTATACACCCCGAAGAAATCAGGCATATAGCCGATCACATGCCGCACCGCGTCGGCGTCGCGCAGGACATCGTGGCCCAGGATTTGCGCGGTGCCAGCGGAGGGAGCCAGGAAGGTGGCAAGGATACGCAAGGTGGTCGTCTTGCCCGCGCCGTTCGAGCCGATGAAGCCGAACAGGTCGCCCTTGTTGACAACGAGGTCCAGCCCGGACAACGCGGCGATATGACCATACATGCGCGTCAAACCGAAGGTTTGCACGGCGGGGATTGGGGGGGCGTCCATATAAAATCAGACTCCAGACTTCAGACTTTGAACCGGGACCGCGATCCGCCACAACGTATTGCGGTGGCTGCGCCGGGGCGAGAATTGGTGGAGGGGTTTCACCGGGGAATAGTCGCTGGCCCAGGCGAGCAGGACTGCATCGCCGTGGGCGGCTACGGATGACAGGTCCAGGCCCGGGGGCGCGATGAAGTTGCGCGCGGCGTTCGGCGCGCCGCCGAGTTGCGAGAGGAACGTGCTGGCCATCGTGCTGTTGGGCAGATCATCAATCCGGCCGCTCTGCTCGCCGCCGAAGGTCCTTTGGCGGGATTGCACCGCGCCTTGGAATGCATTTCCGTGCCGAGACACAAACTCCCTCAAGGGCGTTCCCCGCGCCTTCGAAACGTTGAAGGTCCTGGTGCTGTTCGCCGGCAGTTCGCCCAGGCCCATCATGTAGCCGCCGATCACGACTTGAGCGTTCGTCAGATTGCGATCCGTGTGGTTCTCAACGCGCACCTCCCAGCCGTCGTTCTGTTGGGTCACCGTGGCCGCGAGCGGCAGGGCAGCGGGCTGCCACCAGTCGCTGATGTAGAGCTGGCTCGTCCACACGGGCACGAAGACTTCCGCCTTGAAGTTGTCCCCGGCCTGCAGGACGCTGGATTTCTCGCCCGACTGACCGCCGCCCCACCGGCCGATGAACTCGCTGCGGAAGGTGGCGCACTTCTGCTGGCTTTCCAGGGCGTATTTCTGGTTGGCGGGCGAATAGACGGAGACGTAGGTCTGGCCGCGCAGCTCGGCGCGGTCTCCTTTCTGGAGCACATCCACCACGTGCAGCTCGTTCCATTCCGATTCGCCGGCGCGCAGCTTGTAGCCGATGAAATAGATCAGGAGCGAGAAGAGCACTACGTAGCAGGGGAAGGTAATCCAGGTCAGCATCGGTTTGCCGATGCGCTTGAGCCAGTATTGGTCGAGCGGACCGATGACGACCAGGTACACCAGGAGCAGCAGGAGCAGCCAACCGACCGGCAGCTTGTGGACCTGGCGGCTGTCAATCATCGCGCCGAAAATGCCGTCGCTGCTCCAGCCGCCCGATTGGCCGAAATCCGCGGAGGCATACCAGGCGCCCGGCACCTCGACCAGCTTGGCCCAGAAGGTCGGGAGATTCTTCCAGGAACGGAAGGGCTCGCGCTCCGGACTAAACAGCAGGAGGGTCACCAGCCCGCGCCCGCGATGGGCCGTAACCATCAAGGGGCTGTCCCCGGCTGAAACCACGATGCTTCCGTCGCGCAGCGTGCCGCCCGCCACCTGGAGCGCGGCCGCCTCGAACGCCGGATCGTCCGGCAGGTCGCTGAAAGGGTTGCTGACGGAGATGCTCGGGCGCGGCGCGCTCTTCTTCTTGCCGGATGATGCCCGCCGATCGCCGGCAGAGTAAGCGGAGTTCGTCGCCCAGGTATCGCTTTGCAGCCATTGCTGAAGCTCCGGATGGCGCTCAACCGGCTGCATGGTTTTGAGGTCAACCGGTGACAGGTTCCTCAGCCAGGGCGTGGCATTGATGTCGGCAAGCTGCTCGACCGCCACGATCAGGTGGCCGCCGGCGTTGAGCCAGGCCAGGAGCGCATTGACCTGGGCGACGTTCAGGTCCGGGGCCTTCTCCGAGTTCAGGTAGAGGGCGCTCATGCCTTCGAGGACGAGCGGGTTGTCGGGAAAGATGGAAGCCTGCAGCCGGGCTGAAGCGGGCTGCAATTCCGCGGCGGTGGGCAGAATCGGGCGGATCACGGGCGTTCCCCCGACCGTTCGCGCTAGCGACCCGATCAGGGGCGCGCTCGAGGCCATCTGTCGGCGGGGCCGCAGGGTCACCTGCTCGGCGCGCACCCGGCTGCGCTCGTCGAGCAGGCGCACATCCCAACTGCTGTAACCCCGGGCAGTCGAAAACGCCGGAATGACCACCCGCTTGAGGGTGCCGGTCGGCAGTTCCACCGCCAGGCGCCGCGTCTGGCCGTCGTTAAACTGTCCCCCGCTGACTTCCACGACCCCTGTGAACGCCGGCCCGTCATTCTTGATTTCGCACACGATCGGGAACCAGCATGCCTCCGGGACCAGGCTGTCGTAGCCGAGAAACACGTCGAACTGAAGCACTGCGGATGCCGGGATGGCTCCGCCGCAAAACAGCAGGAGCCAGAGCGCCAAGAGCAGGGATGGACGCCTTGGAGATTGGCTCGCGCCGCATTGCGGCCGGTTGCGCCACGGCACCAAAGACGGGAGATTGCTCATCTTTCGTCGCAGCCGAGGCACGAATTCAGTATGACCCGCCATGTTCTCTTTCTCGACAATTGTTGACCTGCTCACTCTATAAGCAGGCCGCCGATGTTTAGCAACGTTCAAGTTAGACCGCAAGCCACGCCGATCGTCACGGCGGAGGTGTGATACTGATAAGACCGCGGGATAGACGGCAGTGGGGGACCCCTCTCCCCGGCCCTCTCCCCTGCTGCAGGGGAGAGGGAGAAGCTTTTCCAGTTCCGGGGGTAATACATGCCGGGGACTCCTCAGTAACTGCGTGGCCCCTATTTGATCACGCGGAAGAACTTCGCAGGGTTGGTCGCCGGCTCGGTCCAGAAACCGCCGCCATTGGCAACATCGGTCCATGTGACCGGCTGGGTGAGATTGGTCGCGGACTGGAGCGTGCCGCTGCCGGACCAGGTCACGGTGAGCTGGCCGGCGGATTGAGCGACGCCCAGCACTGGCACGAGCGAAGCGGCAAGGTTCAGCGTGCCGCTGGCGCTGTTATAGCCTCCGGCCAGCAGGTAATACGTTGCGCCCGCGCTGGTGGAGAAACGCACGCTGGCCTGGTAGCCCGGGCAGCCCGGGCCGTTGTCGTCGTCGCATGCCACCGGCGCGAGCGCGCCGCACGCGCCCGCATACACGGCCAGGACGGTGTCGAAGCTGCTGCCGCAGGTGCTGGCGATCACATCGCCGGAGGCGGGAGCGGTGTAAGTGAACCAGACCCCTTTGCCGAAGTTGCCCTGGCAGGCGGGGGGTGAATCGCCGGTGGCGGTTGCGCCGGTCGTGTTCATGACATAAGGCACCCCGTCGGCCAGGGGCACCGCCCCGGCGCATTGATCGTTTGAGGGCGAAGTGGCGACAATGCTCAAGGTGCCGCTGTCGGAGCTGTAGCCGCCGGCCAGGATGCGGTAGGTCACGCCCGCCGTGCCTGAAAATGCCACGCTGGCGCGGGTGCCGCTGCAGGACGGGCCATTATCGTCCGCGCAGGCCACCTGGGTGAACCCGTCGCAACTGCCCTTATAAACGCCCAGGACGGTGTCGAAGTCGCTGCCGCAGGTGCTGAGGGTTACGATGCCGTTGAGGAAGGGGGTGTAAGTGAACCAGACGCCTTTGCCGAAATTGGTCTGGCAGCCCGGCGCCAGGTCGCCGGGGGTGGTGGCGGTCAGGGTGCTCTGGATGAACGCCAGGCCGTTGGTGAGGGCGACCGCACCGGCGCACAGGTCGTTGGCCGGCGTCAGCGGTGTGGTTTGGACGTAGGCCACGGAGTTGCTCAGGCTGATCCAGCCCACGTTCGCGCCCCAGGCGCAGCCGCTCAGCCTGCCGGACGCGAAGTCCACCGCCGGGGCGCCGTTGGCCTCGAAGGCAATCCAGCCGATGTTTGCGCCCCAGGCATAGCCGCGCAGGTTTCCCAGATCATCCACGTTGACCCCATAATCATTGGCGGCGAGGTTCTGGTATTGGACCCCGTTGGTGGGCGCGCGGCTGCCCAGGCTGATCCAGCCGACATCGGCGGCGTAGAGGCTCCCGGAGCAAAAGGTTGGGCCGATCACCACCCCATTGTTCGTGTCGCCGCGCCAATCCATCCAGCCGATGTTTGCGCCCCAGGCGTAGCGGTTGACGGCGTCAATGGTGGTGGCGGCGTGAAGCCAGGCTGAAGGCTGGAGGATGAAGGAAGAAACCAGCAGCGCGGCTGCGAGCTTACTGAGAAGGCGGGGGGATGGACTACACGGGGGGACCCCTCTCCCCGGTCCTCTCCCCTTCTGAAGGGGAGAGGGAGAAGAGTGGGCAGCTTTTCGTGCAGCGCATGGCGGTGACTCCTCAGCAAGAGAGATTGTTCTCATGACATCTGGTTTCTTCACCCGGCGTTCGTCATGCCTCAGTCCCCTATTCACGGCATGTTGTATTTGTAGGTGATGCTCTGTGCCGGACCAGTGGAGCTCACGCCGGAGCAGGAATTTGCGATGTAGGCAGTCAGCCCAACCCCGGAAGAGCTATAGCCGGAGCAACCGATGGCAATGTGGGCGAGAAGCCCACCGCCGTAGTTGCTGTAGCCGTAGCAGTTTTGGGCGTTGTTGGCGTAAAGTCCGGTGGCGCTGCTGCTGGTCCCGGAACAATTCTGCGCCGTGTTATAAACCGAGAGCCCAGTGCTCGTGCTGCTGGAGCCGTAGCAGTTCTGCGCGCTTGCGGCGTAAACACCGGACCCGGTGTGGGATTCGCCACGGCTGTCGGAAACTTCTCTCCCGAAAATCGCACTGCCGCCACAATCCTGCGCCGCCGAACTCTTAATCGTGTTTGCGTTGATTCCACAATTGCCCACCGTATGCACCATGCAGGATTCCACAACGGTTGCATTGCCAATGCCCAGGTCTATGCCGGCCTCCAGGCAGCCGGAGACTGAAACACCGGTAATCCGCGTGTTATCCGGAGCCTCGACGGAACCGGCGATGCCATTCCTGAAACCGGGCCCGTTGTAAGTGCCGCTGCCGGTGTTGGTGACGCCACCCCGGATGTGGCCGTTAAAGATGGCCAGGTCGCTTAACCCGTTGTTGATCAGAATGCCATAGCCCGACGCGCTGGGGGCGGTGGAGGCGAGGGTGAAGCCGTTCAGGTCCAGCGTCACGCCGTTGGTGGCGATGGTGATGGCATTGGTGCCCGACACGGTCAGGTTGGTGGT
Organism: Verrucomicrobiota bacterium; assembly: GCA_026397855.1. Taxonomy (GTDB): domain Bacteria; phylum Verrucomicrobiota; class Verrucomicrobiia; order Limisphaerales; family UBA8199; genus JAPLUA01. The sequence goes on from JAPLUA010000102.1 coordinate 9,068, forward strand.
CAGGTAATATGATCCCGGTTGGGAGATGGTGAACGGCGCGGTCGAGATGGGGGTGCGCGGCTCGATCTGCGCCAGCGTCTTCATCGTCGGTCCGGGCGCGCCGGGCGGCGTGAGGCTGCCTTGGGAAAAAGCGGAAAGCGGCAAGCAGAAAGCGGAAAGCAGCAGCGCGGCGGCCAGCAGGAGTCTATGGGGCGAGGTTTTCATATTGATAGCTGTCTTGTTATGGGGGGTTGAGTTTCAGAAAGGCAGGGGCCGGGTTTCAAAATAATCCGCCGGCGGCAGGAACAGCCGGGCGTCCTCCGGTTTGAGCTTTTGCGGCGTGACGGCCAGCACCTCGAAGCGGAAGCGCTCCTGGCCGTTCTCGAACCGCAGGCTGGCGCGCAGGGGGAACAGCTTCCGGGCCGTCAACAAGCCGGCCCAGCGTTCCTCGATCATGTCCGGGCCAAAGCGGTGCGGTTGGTTGCGCTGGTATCCGTAAAAGGCCGGCAAGGCCGATGTGGCCCAAATTTCCAGCACCTCCCCGCGCTGCTTCACTTCGAACTGCTCGCAGGCATAGCCCAGGAGATTGGTCTTCTGCCCGGTGGCCTTGAGTTCCAACGCCTCGCGTGGCATCGGCATCATCGGCGGGGCAGACATCGCAGCGCCGGCAGCTTGCGGCTGCGGGCTGATGCCGGGAGGGAGCCCGGCGGGCGGGGGAGGCCGGTTCGGCATGGCGGGCAGGTCGGAAGTTGCTCCCCGGGCGGGCACGTCATCCGACTTGTGTGGCGGCAGGCGAACAAAGCTCCGGTTGTGCGGAAACAGCAGGGTCATCGCGCCCGATTCAAGTGCGAGGATATTCACCGCGTTGGGCCGGTTGGTGTCGGTGACCTCAATGCGGAGCAGATTGGTTGCGAAGGTGTAGAGCAAGGGGAGGGTTTGGCCGCCCTGCACGGTCACGGCCCGGATGCGCCCCTCGAAGGCCGTGGCCGATAGCGCCAGGCAGAACAGGCCAACTGCCAGGACTGCCGCGCGCTTGAGGGGGTTCGGGCTTAGCCGTAACCATGCAGATGAACCGGGCTCCATTGAACCGCAGAGACGCGGCGCGGCGGAGCCGCAACCAAAGCGACACCCAATTTTAACGCAGAGACGCGAAGAGCGCAGAGAAAGACCGGCCTGAGTTGCCTCAATCTCTGTCATGGAGTAGTAGTGGGTTGGAGGGCGCGTTCCTGCTCCTGTTTTTCTGCACTGCAATAGCCCAATCTGCTCGCAAACTGCAGAGAAGTTTGACCACGGATGGCACGGATTCCCCATATCCTCCCCAGTTTGGGGTTTTCAAACAGGCTCTTAGGTTCGAGCGCATGGCGTCAGGTGACTACAGCTTATATCCCGTATAAATGTGGCCTGCAAGCCGCAGTTTCATCTCCGGCTGGACGTGAATTCATATTCGCCCGAACTGACGGCGAGCACCGCTTGGCCCTTTTCGCGGCGCAGCAGTTGCACCCCGGCGACGCGATCCAACGGCTTGCCCCCCTCGCCCAGTTGCGCATCGTCCTCTGCGGGCAGGAAAACGGTGGCCGTTGTGCCGACGGGAACACGGACGCGCAGCTTGAATTTCCCCGGCTCCCGGCTCCACTCGCTCACGATCCGGCCATGCACCGACTCGTAACTGGCTTTCACCCAGCTCAAGTCGCCGACCGGGTGGGGCTGGATGACGATCCTGTCGAAGCCCACGGCATCCGGCGCGGGATTGATGCCTGCCAGCGCCTTGTAGAACCATTCGCTGACCGAGCCGAACATGGGGTGATTGTGGGAGAATGTGTTGTCGCTGAACTCCCAATGCTCCCACAGGGTCGTCGCGCCCTTCTCCAGCATGTGGCCCCAGCCGGGGAACGTAGGCTGGTTGGCTACTTGGCAAGCCACATCCGCGCGGTTCAGCGACGTGAGCGCCTGCAGCATGAACTTGGTTCCGAAGATGCCGGTGGTGAGGTGGCCCTGGTGACCCTCGACGATGTCCCGGACAAGGACGCCCAGCGCCCGGTCCGTTTCTTCCGGCGGCACCAGGCCGAGGTAAAGGGCAAACGCCTGGCAGGCCTGCGTTGCTGTGTCGTAGCGGCCGGTGCCGGGCTGGAGGAATCTCTGGTTGAAGGCTGCCTTGATCTGCCCGGCCAAGGCCGCCGCCTCGTCGGCGTCGGCTGTCTTGCCCAGCGTCCGCGCGATCTGCGAGAACAGCTTGACGTTCAGGTAATAGAAGGCGGTGCCGGTCAGCGCGCGCGGTTTCGGGACCAGGCTCTCATGATCGCTGATGCCGTTATCCAGAATATGGTCGCGCGCGCGGGATCGCAGGAGGGCAATCCAGCCCCTGGTCAGCTCATAGTTCTCCTCCAGCAGGCGCGTGTCGCCGTAATACTGGTGGAGCTGCCACTGCAGCAGGGGATGCGCGGTGCCCCAGCCGATCGGCCCCGACTTCTCGCCCAGGCCCTCGTCGGCAATGCCCACGAAGGGAGCGGTCTCGGTGAAGCCGCCGTTGGGTCGCACGGCCTCCGCCAAATCCTGCACCGACTTGGCATAGAAGCGCGCCATGTCGAAGTTGAACATCGCCATCTCGCTGGCGGCCACGATGTCGCCGCCGTAGCCGAACTTCTCCCGGTGCGGGCAGTCCGACTCCACGCTGAACAGGTTGCTCAACTCGGTCCACAGCACCATCTGCTGAATCCGGTTGAAGCGGTTGTTCGAGCAGGCAAACGAGCCGGCGGACGCAACATCCGAATTCAGCCGCAGGCCCTCCAGCGCCAGGTGCCGCGCGTCAATGCCGGTGACCTCGACATAGCGAAAGCCGTGGAAGGTGAAGCGGGGCGTGTAAACTTCCTCACCCTCCCCCTTGAGGATGTATTGATCCGCCTGCCAGGCGGTCTTTGGCGCCCCGACTCCATCATAGCGATAATCCTTGCCCCCCTGCTTGATCTGGCCGCAGACCGCTGTCATGCCATTGAGCGTGCCATCGGGATACAGCAGCTCGCCGTAGCGCATTCGCACGCGTGGCGCAGGCGAGCCCACCCGGCGAAGTTCTGCCCGAGGTCGAAGATGAAGACGCCCGGTTTCGGCTCGGTGCGCTTGACAGTTTTGAGCGTGCGCGTGACGCGAATAGGGGGTACATCCTGCGCGCACAGGGGGCCGAGCGGTTCGCCGGCCAGGCTGGCCTGCTCCCAGCCACGGTCGTCAAACCCCGGCTGGTCCCAGCCCGGCTGCTCCTTGCGCGCGTCATACACCTCCCCCAGATAGACGCTGTTCCGCACAATGGGGCCCTGGCCGAGCTTCCAGCTTGCGTCCGTGGCAATCACCTGCGAGGTGCCGTCCGCGAACTCCACCACGAGCTGGGCTATGGCGCGCGGCTGGCCTGTGGTGAGGGCGTCGCGCGGGTTGATATGGCCCCACAATCGCAGCGGCAGCGGGTTGAGCCAGCCATTGCCGAGCATCACCCCGACCGCATTGGGTCCGGGACGCAGCCACGGGGTGATGTCGTGGGTCACATAGAGTACCCGCTTGTCGTACCGCGTGTACCCCGGGTCCAGGACACTGTCCGAGACCGGGTGCCCATTGACGGTCATGTCTCCTTCCGCAGCAGCGGCGCCGGGTCGTCCTCGAACATCTGCGCCTCGGAGCGGGGCGGCGTCTGCTGGCGGGTGATCCACGCCGCCTGCCAATCCGCCGGCGCCAGCAAACCCACCTCCCACCAGGCCGGCGCGCTGTAGGCTGAGGGGTTTCCCTCGCGGTCCCAGGCGCGCACCTGCCAATAGACGCGCTGCCCCGAACGCAAAGGCGGGCCGCCATAGGCCACCTGCCCCGACCCGGAGGACACGACTTTGCCGCTGTCCCACAAATCACCGGAGCCTTTGGCCAGCGCGTCCCGACTCGTCGCCGCAAGGACCTGGTAGGCGGTCTGGCTTTGGCCGCGCTCCTTTGATTCGAGCTGCCAGCTCAGCCGGGGCCGGGGAGCGTCGAGGCCGAGCGGGTTGGCGCGATACTCGCACTTGAGGCCCGCCGGCTTCAGCCCGCCCGCCGGGGACGCGGGGGCGCAGAGAACCAGTGAAGCCGTGAGAACGATCAGGGTCAGGTGTCGGATCATATATTCTGGTGAAGCCGTGGATTACTTCTCCGCCCCGATGCAGAAGAGGTTCCGCTCGCCGCGGATGTAGAATTGGCTGTGGCTGATGGCGGGGGAGGCGAAGCACTTCTCGCCGAGGCTGTTCTCGGTGACGCGGACGAAGCGCGGCCCGGGCTGGACCACGTTCATGACCCCCTTGTCGTTGAGGAAATAGACGCGGCCCTCGGCGGAGATCAGGGATGCGTGTTCCGAGCCGAGGCGCTCAGTCCAGGCGAGCTCGCCGGTCCTGACGGCGAAGCAGTGCGCGATGCCGGAATCGGCGACAACCAGGAAGTAGTCGCCCTCGACGATGGGGGAAGGGACGTAGGCGGCGCCGCGGGTGGTGCGCCAGGCGATGTGGGTCCGGGTGACGTTGCCGGCGCCATCGGGTCGAATGGCCAGGATATGGTGGTCCGGGAAGCCCCCTGTGATCAGCAGCAGCCCGGATCGTTCGCTATAGACGGGCGAGGCGACAAACTGCTCGGTCGGGCCGTCAATGACCCAGAAGCGGGCGCCGGTGTCCGGGTTGAAGCTGGCAACGCATTTGTCGCCCGAGAGGACCATCTGCTGGCGGCCGGCCATCTTGCGGATCAGCGGCACGCAGTAGCTGCGCGTGTGGTTGTCGCGCGGAGTTTTCCAGAGCACGCGGCCATCGGCCCGGCTCAGCGCCACAAGGTAGGAGTCTCCGTCGTGGTCGCCGTTGAGGATGACTTTGTCCCCGTGGAGAATGGGAGAGGAGCAGAAGCCGTGCACGGAGGCGAAGGCGCCCGGGTGGACTGCCCAGCGCCGGGCGCCCCCGAAGTCATACGCCGCCGCGAACATCCGGTCGCGGTCGAGGAATGCCACATAGACCAGCTCGCCGTCCGTGGCAGGCGTGCTCGAAGCAAAGCTATTGAGGGCATGCTTACGTTCGAGGGGTGCGGTGAGGACGGTTTGCCGCCAGAGCAGCTTGCCAGTGCGGCGGTCCAGGCAAAGCAGCAGGCGATCCCCGGTATCAGGCAGGGCGCTGACGGTGAAGACGCGGTCTCCCCACACGATGGGCGAGGCGTGGCCCTCGCCGGGCAATTCGGCCCGCCAGAGAACGTTGCTGGTCTCGCCCCAGTGGATCGGGACGCCCTTTTCCCGGCTGGTGCCGTCAAGCCGTGGACCGCGCCAGCAAGGCCAGTTCTCCGCAAGGGCCTGTGGGCTGCTGCACAACGAAAGGGCCAGGAGGACCTGAAGTCCGAAGCTCGAAATCCGAAGGCCGAAGGGCGGACGGATTTGGCGGGGCAGGGCAGGGGATTGAGCTGGGGAGGAAACACGCATTTCGGAAAGGCCGGTCTTCAAACAGGTTTCTGGCATGGTGGGGGAGACGCGGGCGGTTCAGCGCAGCAGGGATGTAAATTTAATTTAGGTTTATTCGGGTGGGGAAGGAATAGCAGGGGCCTCAACTATTCCGGCTGATTCAGGACATAAACGTGGCCAGCCTTGAATTCATCCATGTGGCGCAAGATTTCTGGCGCAAACGGCAGCACATGAATCATGCGATTGGACTTGGCGCGAAGAATGACAATGGAGAAAGGCAGGGATGAAGTTCTGTTCTGTTCCGGCAAACGTTTGTCCACGGTCAGGAAAAGGTCAAACTGGCCCGATTCCGCTATTTTGCGAAGCAGTTTTCCATTGCTGACACTTGCCCAGCCCGCTTGCGGCACGGTCTTTACTTCATGGCTGGAAAATTCCCGTGCCAAGTCCTTGGGCAGGCATTCATCCAGCAAGATACGCATTTAAGCAGTGGCAAGGAGGCTTTCGCTGGCTTCTTCCAGAAAGCCAATGGCCTGAGTGCGTGAAACAGTGGGGTATTGTTCCAAGAAGGCGTCCAGCGTGTCACCGCCTTCGATGTAGTCCAGCAGTGCGCGCACTGGAACGCGAGTTCCAGCGAAGCAAGGCTCGCCACTCATAATCTCAGGGTTAATCAGGACAAAGCTACTTGTCTTCATGGGGTGAATATGGCTCGTTTGGGCGAGGCTGACAAATTTATTAAGCCAGCGGAGGCGCGGGAGCAAGAATCGGCAAAACTTGCAAATGAAACTGAGCCTCTTGGTCCTTTTTGCGGCGAGTTCTGCAATCGCCTCCCGAAGCTCGAAATCCAAAGGCCGAAGGGCTGACGGATTTGGCGGGGCAGGGCAGGGGATTGGGCTGGCGAGGCAGCGCGCATTTCGGAAAGGCCGGTCTTCAAACAGGTTTCTGGCATGGTGGGGGAGACGCGGGCGGTTCAGCGCAGCAGACCGGAATGGTTCTTGAGCCAGCGCTCCGCCTCGCGGTAGCCCGGGCACATCTCCTCGACTTCAGACCAGAACATCCAGGAGCGGTTCATTTCCCTGAGGTGCGCCAGCTCGTGGAAAACGATGTAGTCGCGGACGGATGCC
>JAPLUA010000438.1 GCA_026397855.1 Verrucomicrobiota bacterium
GGACCAGGGCGAGCAGCGGATCGTGCAGGTGCTCAGGGGCCCGGACGCCGCACTGAAACCGGTTGCGATTGCTGGCGTACGTTCCTTGCGGTCCAGGGAGGCCACCGCGAAGTTTGCGGCCGAACTTCCCCGCCTCCAACCTCAGGAGCAGGTTTGGATGATTGACAGTCTTGCCGCACGGGGTGATGCGGCTGCCCGCGCCGCAATTTCCGGGAGCCTGGGATCGCCCGACGCCGGCGTCCGGCGCGCCGCCATCACATCCCTCGGCCGGGTCGGGGATTTTTCCTCGGTCGCCTTGCTGGCGCGCGCGCTGGCAGCCTCGAACGAACCGGAGGAGCAGCGCGCCATCGAGTCGGCTTTGATCGGATTGAACGGAGGGGCACCGGTGGACAAGGCAATCCTTGGCGAGCTGAGCAGAGCATCCGGCAACGCCCGGGTTTGCCTCATCGCAGTCCTCGCGAGGCGCCAGGGCCCCGCTGCCAACCAGGTGCTTCTGGATGAAACGGGCAATGCGGATCCTCTCGTCGCCCAGGCGGCATTCCGGGCGCTGGGAAGGACGGCGGCGACCAGCGACCTCCCGGCAGTGCTCAGGAAGCTGGTGGAAACGCGCGATGCCGGGGTGAGGGCAGAGGCTGCGAGCGCGGCCGCGCAAACGATTCTCAAAGTGGAGGATGCCCCCACCAGGTCGGCGGCCGTCCTGGATGCCCTGCGGCGGGCCAAGACCGCCGACAGCCTGAATACCCTCCTGGCCCTGCTGCCCCGCTGCGGCGATGCGCAGGCGCTGTCGGTGCTGAAGGCCGCGCAGGGGGATCCGAACGCCCAGGTGCGGGACGCGGCGGTCCGCGCGCTCGCGGATTGGCCAGACATGGCTGCCTGGGAACTCCTTGCGGGCATCTACCGCCAGGGTGCCAATGAAGCGCTTCGCGGGCTGGCCCTGCGCGGCATGGTGCGCCTTGCGGGAGAGGAAAACGCCCGCCCGGACGATCAGCTTGTGGCCCGCTATCGCCAGATGCTCGCGGATGCTCGCGGGGACGCGGATCTCCGGCTGATCCTCGGCGCGCTCGCAGCGGCACCGCACCCGGGTGCCCTCCAGCTCGCCGTGTCGTTGCTCGCAAAGGATTCCGTCCGGCCGGAGGCTCAAATCGCCGTCGCAAAGATTGCCGAGTCCATCAAGGCGCAGCATCCCCGCGAAGCCGAGGAAGCCCTCCGCATGATCCAGGCAAAACCCTGAGCGCTCTGTGAACCGGCAGACCGGAGGCCCAATGCCGCCAGAAGTTGACACGCGCTCATCCCTCCGGAATGATTCGGCCGGAGTTGATGATGCCGGAGGCGCCGGCCATTTGACAAAGCAGGATGCCGGGAAAAGAGTTTGAGTCTATGAATCCGTCACCATCCCAGGTTCTGTTGGTCGAGGACGATCCGCGGTTGCCGGAGCAACTGGCAAACCCTCTGCGCGAGGACAACATCGCCCTGACGTGCGTCTGGGCTGCGTCCGAGGTGTTCGCGCTGGTCCGCAAGAGGCATTTCGACCTGATCCTGCTCGACCTCGGTTTGCCGGGTGTCACCGGATTCGATGTCCTCCGACGGCTCAAGGACGCGCCAGAAACCCAGAGCATTCCCGTCATCATCCTGTCAGCCTTGGACACGCTGGAGGACAAGCTGCGAGCCTTTGACCTCGGAGCCACCGATTACCTGACCAGGCCATTCGAGATGGAAGAGCTGCGCGCCCGCCTCCGGACCGCGCTGCGCGACAGGCGCTCCCAGGATGACCTGATCCAGGCCAACCGGGAGTTGCTGACGGCCCGTCTGGCCGCCGAGGCCGCCGCCCTCGCCAAGGCCGAGTTCCTCGCGAACATGAGCCACGAAATCCGGACCCCGATGAACGGCATCATCGCCATGTCCGGCCTGCTGCTCGAAACGCCGTTGAACCAGGAACAGCGCGCGTATGTTGACACCATCTATTCCAGCGGCGAATCCCTCCTCAAGATCATCAACGACATCCTCGACTTCTCAAAGATCGGGTCCGGCAAGCTGGAGCTGGAACATCAGCCATTCGACTTGCGCTCCTGCATCGAGGACGCCCTTGATCTCCTGGCCGCCAAGGCAGGGGAGAAGCACCTGGACATGGCCCGGCAGGTGCTGGTCAACCTGCTCAGCAACGCGGTCAAGTTCACCGCCTCCGGCGAGGTGGTCGTGGAGGTCAGGATCCTGTCCGCACCCGAGGCGCACGACCCAACCCCGACTCCGTGGAACCTCCATTTCTGGGTGCGCGACACCGGCATCGGCATCCCCCTGGACCGGTTGGGACGGCTGTTCAAGTCGTTCAGCCAGGCCGACGCTTCCACGACGCGGCAGTATGGCGGCACCGGCCTTGGCCTTGTCATCAGCAAACGCCTGGTGGGGGTAATGGGCGGCAAAATGTGGGTCGAGAGCGTCCCGCAGAATGGATCCACGTTCCACTTCACCATCCCGTTCCAGGCCGCCACCGACGCCGCAGCCCCGAACTCTAAAACCCCGCAGCCTCAAATCGCGGACTCCCGCCTGCTGATCGTGGATGACAACGCAACCAGCTGCCGGATCCTCAGGCTGCAAGCGCGCAAGTGGGGAATGAAGACGCGCGACACGCAGAGCGCCGGCGAGGCTCTGGAATGGATCCGGGCCGGCGAACGCTTCGACCTGGCTTTGCTGGACCTGCGGATGCCCGGGATGGATGGATTGAAGCTGGCTGCGGAGATTCGCAAGTTGCCGGACGCCGGTGCGATGCCGCTCGTGCTCCTCACTTCAATGGGCCCGCAGCCCTGCCTGCCCGAGCAACTGAAGGCCACCTTTGCCGCCTGCCTCACCAAACCGATCAAGCCGGCGCAGCTTCACGAAGCCGTGACACAGGCCATATCCGGCTCCAGGCCCGCACTCCCAAAGCCTCCCCCCGGTGCCAGGCTGGACCCCACCCTCGGCGCCCGGTTCCCTTTGCGCGTGCTCGTTTGCGACGACAACGTCGTCAACCAGAAGGTCGCCGTCCGCCTCCTCCAGCAGATGGGCTACCGCGCCGATGTTGCCGGAAACGGCCTGGAAGCCCTCAGCGCCCTCCAGCGCCAGCCCTACGACATCATCTTCATGGACGTCATGATGCCCGAAATGGGAGGGCTGGAGGCGACACGCCATATTCGAGAGCGCCAGAAGCTCAAGGCGGAGTTCCCCAACTACCAATCGGCCCTTATCATCGTGGCCATGACAGCCAGCGCCCTGCGAGGCGACCGCGAGAAGTGCCTCTCCGCCGGCATGGACGATTACCTGGCCAAGCCGGTCCGGCTGGAGGATGTTCGCAAGATCATGGAACGGTGGATCCCGGTGGCGCGCGGCTTCGAGCCGCCCCCAAGCGCCGCCGAGGGCATCCCCGACCAGCCCGCTTCCCGCACCCCGCCAGCGCCCCCTCCGGATCCGAAGCCGGAAACCCAGCTGGACATGGAACGTCTGCTGGATTTCGTCGGCGGCGATCTAAAAAGCCTGCGCGAGCTCGTGAACCTTTACCTGGATCAGACATCAAAGCAGCTCGACCAGATTGCCGCGGCAGTGCGCGCCGAAAACTCGCAGGAGGTCCATAACGTCGCGCACAGCTGTGCCGGCGCCAATGCAACCTGCGGCATACTCCCCCTCGTCCCCCTGCTGCAGCAACTCGAGCGGCAGGGTTCCGCAGGCAAACTCACCAACGCCGCCGACCTCTGCCGCCAGGCCGCTGCCGAATTCGAGAAAATCCGCCAGGTCCTACTCGCATACCTCGAATCCCAAACGCCTCCTCTCCCCCCGCAACGGGAGGAGAAGGGGAAAATAGGCACGTCCTAAAATTTAAGATGCCTAAACTCTAACGCAGAGGGCTCTTCTTCTCTGCGTTTCTCTGCGCTTTCTCTGCGTCTCGGCGTTAAGAATGGTGCCTTCGGTTGCGGCTCCGCCGCGCTGCGTCTCTGCGTTAAAATTGGAGTCGCCCTGGTTGCGGCTTTGCTGCGGTGCGTCTCGGCGGATGCGTGCGCGCGGCCAGTTCGCACGGTTTAAGCCGGCAGAATGCCGCCGGTTCACACGCTCCATCGATTCTGCCCGGCAACCGGTGGCCGAACCAAGCCGCCAAACATCAAAAAAAACAGAACCTAATTGACTGGCCATTTGAACTAATGCAATCTGCCCCGCAGTTTTTGCAGCAGAACACTATACAACTATGAAGAACTGTTCGACATTCAAATCGCCTCGTGCGACCAACGCTCGACGCAACTCACTGAAATCGCTGCTCACGCTGGCCTCGGGAGCGGCCTCGCTGGGCGCGCTGGCGCCGTCGGCGGAAGCTGGCAAAGCTGATATTGTCTATACACCGTTCGGTACAGGCATGACCGTCGGCTTCGGCGGCGGGCAGGAAGCTAGCGTCACTCGGTCCCTTCCGGGCGGTGCGACGATCACCCTCAACCGGGAGGCAAATACTGCCAGCACTTCAAACCGCATCCTCGCGCGCATCGGCGGCGGCTATTTTGCCAGGCAGAGCAACAACAGGTCGGCAGCCGGTAACCCTCCGGGGACGAACGTTGCTCTCCGCACTGTTTATGGCTTCAGTTGGAATAACGCAGCCCCCGGGGAACGCGTGGAGGCAGCGGCCTTCGGGAACATTATCCGGTCCACCACTGACACTGGCTTCCTTGAAGGCCCGGGAGCGTTCAACAGCATTAAATACCTGCTCTTCCAATTCCAAAATGCCGGCGCGACAGAGTATGGCTGGATTGGGATGAGTGGCGCGACCATCACTCCAGGCAATTCCGCAGGCATGTCCGTCACCTTCACAGGTTATGCTTACGACACCTCCGGGGCAAAGATCAACGCAGGTGACACGGGCACCGCAGCCGTGCCTGAGCCATCGAACGCCGTGGTGGGTTTGCTGATGGCGGCGATGGTGGCGGGCGGAGTGGGAGTGCGCCAATGGCGCAAGTCCAAGCCGGCCAACGTCAGCCAGCCTGCTTGAGGCGCACGAGACATCTTTAAGACGCCAGGCCAGGCGTCATTCATACGCCCCGATGAGCACATCCTCGACGCGCGTACTGCTCCTGGGCTGGGATGCGGCCGATTGGAAGGTGATACGGCCCCTGCTGGCGGCGGGGCAGATGCCGAACCTGGCCGGGCTGATGGCCCGCGGCGTGCATGGGAACCATGCCACGATCTATCCCGCCTTAAGCCCGACCTTGTGGACCTCCATTTCCACGGGCAAACGCCCGCCCAAACACGGGGTGCTGGGCTTTTCCGAACCGACCGGGGATGGGCGCGCGATACGGCCGTGCAGCCTGCTGTCGCGCAAGACCAAGGCGCTGTGGAACATCCTGGCGCAGGAGGGAAAACGCTCGGTGGTGGTCGGTTGGTGGCCCTCGTATCCCGCCGAGCCGATACCCGGGGCGATGGTGTCGAATCATTTCCAGCAGGTGCCCGATGATCCGGAGGCGGCGCTGCCGCCGTTGCTGCCGGGCATGGCGGCCCCGGCCCGGCTGCTCGAGGAGCTTTCCGAGCTGCGGGTGCGCCCGTCCGAGATACCCGGGGAGATGCTGCGGCTCTTTGTGCCGCGGTTTGACGAGGTGGACCAGGCAAAGGACAAATCGCTGCATGACCTGGCCAAGATCCTCGCGGAGACGATCTCCGTCCATGCGGCCGCGACCGAGCTGCTGGAGCGGGAGCCGTGGGATTTCGCGGGGGTCTATTTTGACACCATTGACCACGCCAGCCACCGCTTCATGCAGTACCATCCGCCCCGGCGGGAAGGGGTGCCGGAGCGGGAGTTCGAGCTTTATCGGGATGTGGTGGCCAACGTCTATCGCCATCACGATGCCATGCTGGGGCGGTATCTCCAGTTGGCGGGACCGGACACATACATCCTGGTGATCTCCGACCACGGGTTCCACTCGGACGCGTCGCGGCCCCAGTGGATTCCGGCCGAGCCGGCGGGCCCGGCGGTGGAGCACCGGCACTTCGGGATCTTCGTGATGGCGGGGCCAGGATTGCAGCGCGGCGCTCAGATTTTCGGCAGCTCCATCCTGGACATCACCCCCACGGTGCTGACGCTGTTCGGTCTGCCGGTGGGGGCGGACATGGACGGCAGGGCCCAGATTCAGGCCTGGGAAAAGCCGCCGGAGGTCCGGCGCATCCCGAGCTGGGACGATGTTCCCGGCGAAGACGGGCGGCATCCCCCGGACGTGGTCCAGGACACCCGGGCCGCGGCGGCGGCGCTGGAACAGATGATTGCCCTCGGGTATATCGCGCCGCTGCCGGAGAACCTGACGGAGGCAGTGCGGGAGACCACGCGGGAGCTGGATTACAACCTGGCACGCTCCCTGGCGGACGGAAACCAACCGCACGAGGCGGCGCCGATCCTGGAGCGGCTCTGGGAAGAGTGGCCGGCGGAACATCGCTTTGCCCTGCACCTGCTTGACGCCCTTGCCCGCCTCGGCCGGGTGGCGGACCGGCGGGAGGCTCTGAGGAAGCTGCGCGCCCGCAGCGAACAGTATGCCGCCGAGGCGAAAACGAAGTTGGACTCCTGGCCCGAGGAGACGGCGAAGGACGATCCCATCGCGCAACGGCAGCCGGAGGCGAAGCGCCGGGCGTTCGAACGCCGCACCTGGATCGAGCGCGCCCAGGGCGTGGGATTGCAGCTTATCCGGGAGGAGGTCACCCAGGCGCTCCTTGAGGGCAACCGGGAGAAGGCGGCCGCGGAGCTGGGATCCATTCTCGATGGCCGGAATCTGCCGCCCGGGCTGGCCGGTTTTGCGGCGGCGACCCTGGTTGACCTGGGACGCGGGGACGAGGCGCTGCCGATCCTGGATACCCTCCTGAAAGCCGAGCCCGAAAGCCCCTCCCTGGAGGCGCTGCGGGCGGAGATCTATTTCCGGAAGAAGGATTGGCAGGCGGTCGTGGATGCGGCGTCCGGGGCGCTGGGCCTGATCTATTTCAACCCGCGGCTCCACATGCTGCTGGGGCTGGCGCTGGTCCAACTGGGGCAAACGACCGATGGGACGAACGAGCTGATGGTGGCGGTGCAACAGAATCCGTCCCAGCTCCCGGCGTTGCAGGCGCTGGCGCGGCTGCATCGCAACAACCCGGAAGAGGGACGCAGGTACCGCTTCATGCGGGACACCCTCAAGAACAGCATTGCCCGCCAGCGCCGTGAGCGAAGCTCGCCGGGCCTGGCTGTTCCCAGCCCGGCCGCCGAATACGATTTCACCGCCTGGTGCCAGGAGCCGGCACCGGCGCCGGGCCCGCTCGCTCCCGACGAGATCGTGGTGGTGTCCGGCCTGCCGCGCAGCGGCACCTCGATGCTGATGCGGGTGCTCGATGCCGGAGGCATCCCCATCCTCGCCGACGAGCACCGGCCGGCGGACGAGAGCAACCGGCACGGGTATTTCGAGCTGGCGGCGGTGAAGGACACCGCGCGCGACCCCCGCTGGATCGCGCAGGCCAAAGGCAAAGCGGTGAAGGTGGTGGCGCCATTGCTGAAGCACCTGCCGCCGGGAGTAGCGGCGCGGGTGATCGTCGTCCACCGCCCGCTGTTCCGCCTGATCGCCTCGCAGGAGGCGATGAAGAAGCGGCTCGGCACGGCGACCCCGGCCAGCGAAGAGGGAGCGCTCGCCCGGCACTTTGCCGCCTCAATGCAGCAACTGCCCGAGACGTTCCGCGCCCGCCCCGATTGGCGCGCCCTCCACATTTCCTACGAAGCGATGCTGGCCGATCCGGCCGGACAATGCGCCCGCCTGGCCAGCTTCCTCGGCCCGAACTTCAACGCCCAGCAGGCCGCCGCCGCGGTGGACCCGTCCCAGAGGCGGTTCTGAGACTTGGCCAACAACCCGAAGCCCAACACACGAGCACACCCCGTCCCTTCTCCCTCTCCTCCATTCCGAATGGAGGAGAGGGCCGGGGAGAGGAGGCCCCCGCAACGCATCCAGCTACGCAAGGTGCAGAATGTTGGGCAGCAATCCGCAGCCCAACCAGATCAGTATTGCCGTGGCAGACCGTTTTGACATCCCCTGCCGCCTCCACTACGCTCTGGATATGGAATCACTGCACGCTCCGTGGCGCATCGAGTATATCCTGGCGCCCAAACCCGAGCTCACTGAGAGCCTGTTCACGCGCATAGCCCAATCGGGCGACGATGTGGCCAACTACGTCATCGCGCGCGAGCGGACCTGCTACGCGCTCCTGAATACCTATCCCTATACCGGCGGACACCTGATGGTCGTGCCCTACAAGCAAGCCGCCGGCCTGGACGATCTGCTGGATGACGAGCTCACGGAGCTGATGAAGCTCACCCGGCGCTGCCAGAACGCGCTGACCCGGGTGATGAAGCCCGATGGGTTCAACATCGGCATGAACCTCGGCAAAGTGGCCGGAGCCGGCATCGTGGGGCATCTGCATATTCACATTGTGCCCCGCTGGCAAGGGGACACGAACTTCATGCCAGTCCTGGCAAGCACCGTTGTGGTCCCCGAAGCCCTAAGCGAGCTGGCCGCCAAACTCCGCGCCGCCCTAACCCACCCCTAAAAACTCCGCCCCAACGCATCACGCATCACGCATC
>JAPLUA010000232.1 GCA_026397855.1 Verrucomicrobiota bacterium
CCTGCGCATCCAGCGCGATATGGAGATCATCCGGGCCTTCGAGAACATGCTCAATGAGATCAAGCTCCGCGGCAGCTTCCAGGGCATCGAATACAATCACCGCGGGCCGGCCCACCTTTCGATCGGCCAGGAAGCCTCCGCCGTCGGCCAGGCCTATTTGCTCGGCGTGGATGACCATATCTACGGCTCCCACCGCAGCCATGGAGACATCCTTGCCAAGGGGCTCTCGGCCATCGTCAAGCTCCCTGACGATGCCCTGCTCCAGATCATGCGCGGCTACTTCGGCGGCGACACGTTCCGCGTCGTCGAGAAGGATGCTGCCGGGTCCACGCAGGACCTGGCGATAGACTATCTCGTTTATGGCACGTTGGCCGAGATCTTCGCCAAGGACTACGGTTTTAACCGCGGCATGGGCGGATCGATGCACGCCTTCTTCCCACCCTTCGGCGTCATGCCCAACAACGCCATCGTCGGCGGCTCAGGCGACATCTCCGTCGGGGCGGCCCTCTTCAAGCATGTCAACCAGAAGCCGGGCATCGTCATCTGCAACATCGGCGACGCCTCGGCCGGCTGCGGTCCGGTCTGGGAAGGCCTCTGCTTCGCCACCATGGACCAGTTCAAGCTGCTCTGGGACAAAGCCCATCGCGGCGGCCTGCCCCTGATCCTCAACTTCGTGAACAACTTCTACGGCATGGGCGGCCAGCCGGTCGGCGAGACCATGGGCTTCAAAACCCTCGCCCGACTGGGCGCCGGCATCAACCCCGAGCAGATGCACGCCGAACGGGTGGACGGATACAACCCGCTCGCCGTCATTGACGCCATCGCCCGCAAGAAGAAGATCATCGAAGACCGGAACGGGCCGGTCCTGCTCGACACCGTGACCTATCGGTTCTCGGGCCACTCGCCCTCCGACGCCTCCAGCTACCGGGAGAAGACGGAAGTGGACGCCTGGCGGCAGCAGGATTCCCTGGTTGCGTTCGCGCAGGAACTCGTGGACGCCAAGATCTGCACCCGCGCCGAGGTGGACGAGATCCACGCGCAGGCCGAGGCCACGATTCTCAAGGCCTTCAAGAAGGCTGTGGACATGCAGATCAGCCCGCGCAGCGATCTCAAGCTCAAGAACTGCCTCCTGGAGCGCACCATGTTCTCGAACCAGAAGATCGAGTCGCTCGAACCGGGCCGCAAACCCGATGTGCTCATCACCAAGGAGGAGAACCCGCGCGTCAAGCAGTTGGCCCAGCGCAGCCGCTCGGCCTTTGACGAAAAGGGCGCCAAGCTCCCGAAGAGCAAGTGCGTCGGTATCCGCGATGCCATCTTCGAGTCCATCCTCGACCGGTTCTACGTGGATCCCACGCTGGTCGCTTACGGCGAGGAGAACCGCGATTGGGGCGGCGCTTTCGCCGTGTATCGTGGCCTCACCGAGGCGTTGCCGTATCACCGCCTGTTCAACTCGCCCATCAGCGAAGGCGCCATCGTCGGCAGCGCCGTCGGCTACGCCCTCGAAGGCGGCCGGCCGCTCGTGGAACTCATGTATTGCGACTTCATGGGCCGCGCCGGCGACGAAATCTTCAACCAGATGGCCAAGTGGCAATCCATGTCCGGCGGCCTGCTCAAGATGCCCGTCGTCCTCCGTGTCAGTGTCGGCTCCAAATACGGCGCCCAGCATTCCCAGGACTGGACCAGCATGTGCGCCCACATCCCCGGCCTCAAGGTGGTGTTCCCCGCCACCCCCTACGACGCCAAGGGCCTCATGAACTCCGCCCTGGTCGGCACCGACCCGGTGGTCTTCTTCGAGAGCCAGCGGATCTATGATGAGCCCGAGCATTTCGTCAAAGGCGGCGTGCCCGCCGGTTACTACGAGGTGCCTTTCGGCGAGCCCGACGTCAAGAAGGCCGGCAAAGACCTGACCATACTGACCATCGGCGCGACGCTCTACCGCGCCCTCGATGCGGCCAAACAACTGGAGGAGAAGTGGGGCATCTCGTGCGAGGTCATTGACGCCCGCTCGATCGTCCCCTTCGACTACGCGAAGGTGATCGAGTCCGTGAAGAAGACCCGCAAGATCCTCCTGGCCTCGGACGCCTGCGAGCGCGGCAGCGCCCTGCAAACCATGGCGGCCAAAATCACGCAGTTTGCGTTTGATGAACTGGACGCCCCGCCGGTCATTGTGGGCGCCCGCAACTGGATCACCCCGGCCGACGAGGTGGAAGACGCCTTCTTCCCGTTTGCCGTGGACATCATTGACGCCATCCACGAACACATCCTGCCGCTCAAGGGCTACACCGTCACCCGGGACTGCTCGAATGCCGACCTGCTCCGCCGCTCCGCAGAGGGCATCTAACCCGGTCCGGCCGGCAAACCGCGCGCGTCCGCATCAGATCAGCAGACCTATGCCGTATTGGCTCGTGAAGCAGGAGCCGGAGGCCTACTCCTGGGCGACTTTCGCCCAGGAGGGGCGCACCGCCTGGACGGGCGTGCGCAATTTCCAGGCGCGCAACAACCTGCGCCAGATGAAGAAGGGCGATCTGGTCCTCTTCTACCACAGCGTCAGTGAAAAGCAGGTGGTGGGCCTGGCCCGCGTGGCCAGGGAGGCTTATCCGGACCCGACCGCAACCGAAGGCGACTGGTCCTGCGTGGACCTGGTCCCGGCAAAAGCCCTGAACCAGCCAGTCGGGTTGGACGCTATCAAGGCCGACGCGAAGCTCAAAGACCTCCCGCTCCTCAAACAATCGCGCCTCTCTGTGATGCCGCTCGCGCAACCGGCGTTTGAGCGGCTGCTGGAGTTGGGCCGAACCACCGCGCCATGAAGCAAATCAAAGCCATCATCTTCGACATGGACGGGGTGATCGTGGACAGCGAAACCCACCACGAACGCGCCTACCTGGAGGTGGTGCAAGCGCTGGGCTACGGCGACAGCCACGGCTTGCGGTTTGCGGACTATATCGGCCGGTCCGATGAAACCTTGTGGCGGGACTTCATCG
>JAPLUA010000046.1 GCA_026397855.1 Verrucomicrobiota bacterium
CCGGCGCAGCGTGGACGTGCTGGTTCAGGTGTGGTCGGTAGCTGGCGCTGAGCAATGGGTTCTGCTGCATGTCGAAGTGCAGGCCCAGCGCGATCCCGAGTTCCCGCGCCGGATGTTCGACTACCCGTAGGGACCACACGAAGTTTGAAGAAGAACGAAGTATGAAATACGTTACCAACATCGAACGCCGAAGCCGAGTCGAAGGCCGGGTCGAAGGTCGAGTCGAAGGTCGAGTCGAAGGTCGAGTCGAAGGTCAGAGGGAAGCCCTGCGCGCTGCCGCTTTGGAAATCCTGGAAGCGCGCTTCGGGGATGTTCCCTACGAGCTCCGCGAAGAACTTCAGGCGCTGGCAAACGAAAACGCTCTGAAACGCCTGCCACGACTGGCTGCAGTCGCCGCCAGCATCGCCGACTTCCGTTCCCAACTGCACAACCCTTAGCCCTGCCCACCGCCCATTAGCACCTGAAAACTGCCACGCCGACGGCTCGGGCGCGAAGAGTGGAGAGCGCAGAGGGGAGAGAGAAGAAGGAAGATCCCAGCTAGGCAAGCCGTCCCGATCTCCTATCTTCATTCTGTGAAGGGTGTGTATGCTTTTGGTAACTCCGGTTCATTGGTTTCTGGCCTGATTGCCTCAACCCGCCGACGGCTTGCATGCAAAATCGCCGCCACCACCACCCTGATCGTTATCTGCGGATGGTGCACCCTCCGCCTCCTCTCCTAACTCCTAACTCCGATCTCCGATCTCCGATCTCCTTTTTCTTATCTCCGCCCCCCATTCCCCGCGATGATCTCCCCCGTCATCCAAGTTGACCGCCTCAGGAAAAAGTACCGCCTCGGCGTCCTCGGCACCGCCCCCTCAGAACCAAGGCTCGGGCTTGAAATAGTGAGATCAAATGGCTGTAGATAGGAGTGTATGAATATGGCCCAAGTCACGATTCCTTACCCGGCTGGTTTAGAGGAAAGCGTCCAAACGACCTCGCGAGAAATCGAGCAACAAATCCCGTTAATGGCTGCCCTCAAGATGTTCGAATTAGGCAAGCTGTCCTCCGGCAAGGCGGCTGAACTCGCCGGCTTGTCGCGAATCGGCTTCTTCGATGCGTGTGCGCGCTACAAGGTCAGCGTCTTTAATTACTCAGCCGACGAGCTTGAAGCCGAGATCCGTAAAGACCTGGAAAGCGCTCTCCGGATGCATGCCGCGTGATCATCGCGGCGAAGTCCTGCTGCTGCTGGATGACCGGGCTGGCAGGACTGCCGCACAGAAACTCGCGCAGCCTCTTACCGGGCTTGCCGGACTATTGCTACTGGCCAAACGGGAAGGCCTGGTCACAGCCGTTGTCCCCTTACTGGAGACTCTTCGCGGCCTCGACTACTGGGTTTCTGATGATGTGGTCGCAGTCGTCAAGAATCTCGCTGGGGAATAGGTGTTTCTGTGACCGAAGCTCAAAGACAGCAGCCTATGACATTCGAAGACTTGGATGCCTGGAGAAAAGCGCGCCGCCTTGTGAAGGGTGTGTATGACCTGACACGCGAACCGGCTTTGGCTAGGGATTTCGGCTTGTGCGGACAGATCCAACGAGCGGCTGTGTCGGTGATGTCCAATGTAGCTGAGGGTTTTGAAAGGGCGCACGGAGCGGAAAAGCTTCAAGCCTACAATATAGCCCGCGCATCGTGTGGCGAGGTTCGTTCCCTGCTTTATGTGATCGAGGACAACTACAGTCCCAAAGCCCCCGCCCTGAGCGAGGTTCGCGGTCTGGCTGGTGACGCCGGTTCTTTGGTTTCTGGCCTGATCGCCTCAACCCGCCGACGGCTTGCAGGCAAAATCGCCGCCGCCACCACCCTGATCGCTCTCTGCGGATGGTGCACCCTCCGCCTCCTCTCCTAACTCCTAACTCCGATCTCCCCGATCTCCTTTTTCTTATCTCCGCCCCCCATTCCCCGCGATGAGCGACGTAGTCATCCAAGTTGACCACCTCTGGAAAAAGTACCGCCTAGGCGTCCTCGGCACCGGCACCCTCCGCCACGACTTCAACCGCTGGCTCCACCGGACGTTGGGCAAGGGGGATCCTTACGCCAAAGTAGGCGAAGGCCAGAAGAGCGAAGCTAAGGGGACGAAGAAAGAAGATAGAAGTTCGAAGATAGCCCCCGATCTCCAATCTCCAATCTCCGATCTCCCACCTCCTGCCTCCTCGCTCCGCGACGACGAAATGTGGGCCTTGCGCGACGTCTCCTTCGAGGTCAAACAAGGCGAAATCCTCGGCATCATCGGCCGGAACGGGGCGGGGAAGAGTACCTTGCTGAAGATCCTATCCCGGGTGACCGTGCCGACCAGCGGCGAGGTGCGGGTCAAAGGCCGCATTGCCAGCCTGCTGGAAGTGGGCACAGGTTTCCACCCGGAACTGACCGGCCGCGAGAACATCTTCCTCAACGGCGCAATCCTCGGGATGACCAAGGGCGAGATTAAGAAGAAGTTCGACGAGATCGTGGCCTTCTCGGAAGTGGAGAAGTTCATTGATACACCCGTTAAACGCTACTCGTCCGGGATGTATGTGCGCCTGGCTTTTGCTGTGGCGGCGCACTTGGATCCGGAAATTTTAATAGTGGACGAGGTGCTGGCGGTGGGGGATGCCCAGTTCCAGAAGAAATGTCTGGGGAAACTCGATGAGGTGGCTAAAGCGGGGCGTACCGTTTTATTTGTGAGCCACAACATGATTGCCGTACGCAGCCTTTGCACGCGCGTTGTGTCGATGGAAGAAGGCCAACTGCGTCATGACGGTAATCCGCAGGAGGCGATTGCCAAGTATTCGCAAGTTTGCCCGGCGGCGCTGGGCCGCTCCTGGCACCGCCCCTCCTCGCTGCCTCGGCCCAGCATGGCATTTGAGACCATTGCAGCCACGCTGAGGGGCCACCAGCCGCAGCTTGTCCTGCAATGCGACGTCTGGCTGGAATCATCCGGCCAGAGCCAGCCCGCGTTTATTTCGGTGGATATTTGCGACCAGTTTCAGACTCCGATCATGCAGGCGCTGCCGACATGCAACCCGTTTATTCCGGGGCAACGAGGAAAATGTCGCATCGATTTCGAGGTTGACCTGCCGCCATTAATCCCCGGGCACTATACTTTGGACTTTTGGGTCGGGTCGCATTTCACCTCAACGACCGACTACGTCAAGCAGGTGGCGGCTTTTGAGGTTGTGGACAGCCCGGCACCGGGCCGGAGCTTTCCGCACACACGCGACCACGGCTTTCTGGTCCCGCCTTCCCGGTGCAAACTGATGCCAGCGTAGCGCACGGCGGCACTTAAGCGCAGGTTACTTTGTGGTGACACGCAATGGTGATGGCCCGGAGAGGGTTAACTACGACCACTCCCGGAATACCCACTCGATCGAGGGTCCGGAGGCGGTAGTTCCGATCCTGTTCGAACCGGGGAAGCCTGGGAGTCTATTGGACGTCGGGTGCGGAACCGGGACCTGGCTTAGAGCCGCTCTGCGCTTTGGCATTGAGGATGTTCACCGAATCGATGGCATTGCTATCCCCGGGGAGGAGCTTCTTATTCCAAGGCGACTGTTTGAGGTCGCCGATTTGAACAAGCCCCGGAACCTGGGGAGGCGATTTGACTGCATTCTTTGCCTGGAGGTGGCAGAGCACCTCGAACCGGAAGCCGGCACGCGATTGGTAACTTGGTTTGCCGAACATGCGGACCGGGTGTTTTTCTCGGCTGCCTGCCCGGGGCAACCAGGGCAGCACCACGTGAACTGCCAGTGGCCAGCATATTGGCAGGCGCGGTTCAACGCGGCGGGATTTGCGTGTGATGACTGGCCGCGGTGGAGAATCTGGGACGAATCCCGGGTGGAGGTGTGGTATCGGCAGAATATCTTCCTGGCGCAACGAAGTTCTCTGGCCGGCAAAGAGCCGCGGCTGAAGCCGGTTATCCACCCCGAAATGCACCGGCTGATGCTGCCGGAACCCGGACCCTCGTTCGAGGATGTTGTGCGGCAGATTGAGAAGGGGCGGATGCCACTAAGCTGGCATCTAAAAACCCCCGCCACCGCTTTGCTTAACAAGCTGAAAAGATGCTTCTGATCTGCCTATGTCCGTAGTAATCCAGGTTGACAGCCTCTGGAAGAAGTATCGCCTGGGTGTGCTCGGGACGGGCACGCTGCGGCACGACTTCAACCGGTGGCTGCACCGGGTGGTGGGGAAGGCTGATCCCTACGCCAAAGTGGGGGGAAGCCCCGAAAGCAGAAAGTAGAAAGCAGACCGGGGAAGACCAGAAAGCAGAAGGCGGGAACCAGAAATCAGGCGCTGAGCAGGGTTCCTAATTTCAGCTTTCTACTTTCCCAATTTCTGCTTTGTCTTCCGACGAAATCCTCGGCATCATCGGCCCGAACGGGGCGGGAAAAAGCACCCTGCTCAAGATCCTCTCCCACGTGACTGTGCCGACCAGCAGCGAGGTCCGGGTCAAAGGCCGGATTGCCTGGCTTTTGAAGATAGGCATTGGGCTCCGCCCGCATCATGCAGCTAGTGATTTACGAATGACCACCTACGGAAGCAGCACTCAAAGGTTGCTATGAGGATCCCCAACAGGACTGGTCACCGAGGTTGCCAAGTTTATCGGTTCCAATTTCCTGAAATGTTCCTTAGCCAGCAGCTATCTCCTTAGTCCTATTGTAATTCTGCATCAAATGTCTATCGATTCCACTGTCTCCCCGCTTCCGGTGACCATCTACACCCCGGAGTCTCCTCTGCGCCACCCCGGCAAGCTCATCCGCGAGATGGTTCGTGATCTTCTCGCCTCGCGGGAGTTGGCTTGGCGCCTGTTTGTGCGCGACACCAGTGCAATGTACCGGCAGTCTGTTCTGGGCTACGTCTGGGCTTTCCTTCCGCCGGTTGCCACCACCCTCACATTCGCATTTCTGAACTCGCAGAGCATCATCAATGTCGGGGCCACGCCCATCCCATACCCGGCTTTCGTCATGATTGGCACATTGTTGTGGGGAACATTCATGGATGCGCTGAACAGCCCGATGCGAGCCGTGACCAGCGCGCGAAGTATGCTCTCTAAGATCAATTTTCCACGGGAAGCGCTGGTGCTGGGCGGGATGGCGGATGTCCTGTTCAACTTCCTGATTCGCATGGTTCTGCTCGTTCCCCTGTTCATGCTATATAAGCTGCCAATCACGGCGTCTCTGCTACTGATGCCGCTCGGAATCATCGCCTTGCTCCTGCTGGGCCTCATGTTCGGCCTGCTGCTGACGCCACTGGGTATTCTTTACACGGACGTTGGCCGTGGGGTGGGCTTGATCGCCGGCTTCTGGATGCTGCTGACACCGGTCGTCTACCCTCCGCCCCATTCTGGCCTGGGAGCTCTCCTTGCTAAACTGAACCCGGTCAGCCCGGTTCTGCAGACGGCTCGGGAGTGGCTGACCGCGCAGCCAGTCACGCACTTGACCGGCTTCCTGCTGGTGACCGGAGTGTCGGTGCTGGCTCTGCTGGCGGGCTGGGTCATCTACCGTCTTACCATGCCCATTCTGGTTGAGCGCATGGGTGGGTGAGCCCCGTCTTCCATCTCTCATTCTCGATATTCCCCAATGTCCTCATCTAGCATCTCAAATCCCCCATCTGCCTCCTTGACGCGTTCCGGCGGGGATGGCGAAGTTCTTGTGAGAGTGGAGGGTGTGTCCAAGAAGTTCTGCCGCAGCCTCAAGAAATCCCTCTGGTATGGCGTCAAGGACATGGCGCACGAACTGCTCCCGTTCGGCAGAAGCCGGGAAGAAGGCTCGAATCTGGCAGAGTGCAGCCTATCTCCGACCTCCTCTCTCCCATCTCCTGCAGAAGCCTCACCGCCGCCTGCCTTTGCCAGAGATAGGGATCTGCGCGCCGGAGAATTCTACGCCGTGCGCGACGTCAGCTTCGAACTCCGCCGCGGAGAATGCCTGGGTCTCATCGGGCGCAACGGCGCGGGAAAGACCACGCTGCTTAAAATGCTCAACGGACTGATCAAGCCAGACCGTGGTCGGATCGAGATGCGCGGGCGCATTGGTGCGTTGATCGCGCTGGGCGCAGGGTTCAATCCCATTTTGACGGGCCGCGAAAACATCTATGTGAACGGCTCCGTGCTGGGCCTTAGCAAACGGGAGATTGACGCGAAAATAGAGAAGATTATTGATTTTGCCGACATCCGGGGATTCATAGATGCGCCGGTGCAGAATTACAGCTCCGGGATGCAAGTGCGATTGGGGTTTGCCGTGGCCACGGCGCTGGAACCGGATGTTCTACTGCTAGACGAAGTTCTGGCGGTGGGGGACGCGGCGTTTCGCAATAAGTGCTACCAGCGCATCGTTTCACTACGAAAACGTGCAGCGGTAATTTTCGTAAGTCACGGCATGGAACAAGTAGCTCGAATTTGTGACCATGCCTTGGCAATGTCAAATGGGAGGGTTGAATATTACGGTTCCGTGGCAGAAGGTGTTGCAATCTACGAGCAGATGAACGACGAACCGGCAGCGGGAGATGGGAATAAAGCGTTTCTTTCTCTGCAGCCTCCGATTCTAGCTTTTACTGTTACGGATCTGCCAACACAAATTATTTC
>JAPLUA010000047.1 GCA_026397855.1 Verrucomicrobiota bacterium
ATCCCACCGGCCATCATTCCGTCCTGGCCGCACCACCCAACAAATCAGAGAAACCTGTACTGCTCTTTACCAATCGCCCAAAATGAACCTGTCCTGCTTTGCTAACTACAGAAAAGTCCTGGTTTGAAAACTACGCGGCACAGGCTGAAATAATTGTTGCATTTATTGCCAAATGGCCTAAATTAATATTGCTTTTAGGCAACTAGTCGATTTCAAGGCCGGTAGATCCTCAGTTGAAGTTGTATTCAATGATGATTTGAAACCCGATCGTCGGGAACAGTCTTCGAAGGAGCAGTCCGTCTAACACAAATACATTATGAGTACAAAACTATACGTGGGGAACCTGCCCTTTGATATCAGCGAAAACGATCTCCGGGACATGCTGGCCCAGCACGGCCCGGTGAACGAGATCAACGTCATCATGGACAAAGACACCGGCCGCGCCCGCGGATTCGCCTTCGCCACGATGAATACCGAGGAGGGGGCCAAGGCGGCCATCCTGGGTTTGAATGGCAAGGATTGGAAAGGTCGCGCCCTGACGGTAAACGAGGCTCGTCCGCGCGAAGAGCGCCCGGCCCGGGCCGGCGGTGGCGGTGGCGGTTACCGCGGCGGGCCGCGCTCCCGATACTAATTCGTCCGGGTGGATGATAATCGCCATGGGGTTCTGTTTTGCAGGATCCCATGGCGTGTTGGGTTAAGCAGCGGCTGAACCGCGCTCGCAACTCGACTCGCCACCCTCAAGCAAGCCAATATGGCAGATTCTTCAGCAAACACAGCCGTTGAAAACAGGCAGCAGCGGTTTGATCGCATTCTATGCCTGGAACCCTTCAAAGGACTCAAAGCGATCCTTGACAGCCTCTCCGGCGACCGGGCAGCGGTCTGCGAGGCGGTGCATCGGGCGAATTCCTTCGAAGAACTGGTGGCTGGGCTTGGCCACCGCATCACAATCATCAAACAGATTCACATAGCGGATTGCTATTCCCGCACGGGGCGGGAGGGCGGGATCAAGTCCGTGCTGCCCTTTTTCGATATTCCGACGCAGAGCGCCTTGCCCACACTGGTGAACTTTGACTCCACGCTAACCGCCACGCCCAAGTCCGCAGCCTTCTTCAATGGGCTGCTGGCCGAGTTCAAGCGGCAATTGGAAGCCTGAATCAGCCGGAATCGAGAAATCACCTGGCCAGGGAG
Source organism: Verrucomicrobiota bacterium (assembly GCA_026397855.1). GTDB lineage: Bacteria > Verrucomicrobiota > Verrucomicrobiia > Limisphaerales > UBA8199 > JAPLUA01. The sequence continues at coordinate 1,189 of JAPLUA010000047.1, forward strand.
TGCGGAAGCCCTGGGCCTACGACTGAAGGTTGTTCCGCGTTAAAGGGTCACGCAACCACAGCTCCGTTTTTCTGGATGAGCCCAAACGCCGCGACACGGCGGGTTGCGTCCGCCACATCCTTGTGCGTCATGGTCATCGCCACAGAAGCCCATGCGCCCTGGGAAGTCCGGTAGCCTTGCGCTGATGCGAGCTGGAGCCATTTATAGGCCTGGATCCTGGATTCGGACGCGTCTTCCGGCTTCCCGTCGAGGCTGGCGCGGTGGTGTTTCATCCCTATGTGATACTGGGCTCCGGCATCGCCAAGGTCCGCCGCTTTCTGCATCCAACCCATTGATTGGGCATCGTCGCGCGTCACGCCCTGGCCTGCGGCATACATGGACGCCAGCTTGAACTGCGCCGGGGCATGCTTTTGGTCCGCAGCCTTCAGATACCAGCGCGCCGCTTGCGCATAGTCCTGCCCCGCACCCTCCCGGGCGAACTTCATCCCCAGGCGGAACTGCGCCTCCGCATCGCCGCCGTCGGCTAGCGCTTCAGCAGTTTGTGCGGCGGGCTTCTCAGGGCGGCTGAACCATCGGCGAAAGAACTGGGTGTCCATGTTGGGGCATATTAGCCTGCCCTAAACTAAATACAACCTTATTTAAATCACCCGGATAGGATCGGCATCATCCGCACATTGACGCCGGATTAGCGCCGACTATGATGCTTGGCATGAATGTGAGTTCTGACCACACCTTTCCGATCGCGCCGGTGCCAAAGACGGCAATCTCCGGCTGTACCGGCTTCCCGCATCTGCTCCTGGCCGACGACGCGACCTCCGCCGATCAAATGGCCTTGTCCGTTTGTGAAGCCATGGGCGCGCGAGTGGTAACCACGGACGCTCAGGCCCCAGGCCAAAGGGATCTGCCCGCACACGCGGATGCCGTGTGGATCATCAACAGCGAGACCAGGGCCATGTCGGAGGAGAACGCACGCGCCCGGAACCGGGATCTCATCACCCGCATCCTTTCAAAAGAAAAGCGCCTCCCGCTTCTGCAAATTGATTCACGGCTGCGCGGGATCAGGAATGCGTTGGCGGGGATCTATGACGCCCTGGATTTCGAGTGCCTGCTTTTTGTTCCTGCGGAGCCGGAATTGGGCCGCCTGGTCACGGGCGGAACCTACTACCACCTGGAAGAAGGCCGGCCAACGCCATTTCATCAAAGCCTGCTGGCCGGGTCCGCGGAGCCTCGCTTTGCGACCTCCGACCTGCGGGCATTCATCGCAGGCGAACTGGGTGTCTCCGCGGAGAAGGTTGTGTCCATCCCCCGCGAGACGGTCGAGAGCGGTCCCGATGCGATCACGCGCTCGATCCGAGGCAGCAAGCAGCAGGGCAAGGTGACCGTGATACCGGATATGGCCACGCCGGAACATGTGGAGGCTGTTATCGCGGCGTGGAAGGCGCTGGAACAGGATAAAGTCCTGCTGGCCGGCTCGCGCACTTTTCTGCGCAGTCTTTTTGCCTCGTTTGCGACCGGGAAGGCGGGCGGGCACCAGTCACCTCTGCTGTCGCAGGCCATTGATCGGGCCCGGAGAGGGGCGCCGCTGGCCATCATCGCATCCCTGGAACCCGCCATGGGGGCACAGATCGCCTATGCCCAGCGCGCACTAGGCCCCAACCTGGTGACGCTGGTCTTTGATTCAAGCGCCTTGCTTAAGGAGGAGGAAGCTGTCCAAAGCGAGATCCACCGCTTGCAGCAGTTGTTGCTGGAATTCCTGAGGGCAGGGAGACCGGCGTTGCTCCATACATCCAGGACGCCGGTGTCCACAGACCCGGGGGTCTGCCGGAGGCAACTGGATGCGCTCAGCCGGGTAGTCGCCCGGGACGGCGTCCATCGGCACGTCAGCGCCCTCTTTGTGTCCGGCGGCCAGGCAGCCGAAGTCATCAGGAACGCGCTCGGCATTTCAACGGTCGAGATCAAGGGAACCTTCCAGGCGGGCGCTCCCTGGGGCCAGCCCCTCGAAGGCGCCTTTCGGGGCGTGCCGCTGGTGACCAAAGGCGGCCGCTTGGGCGCGGAGAGTGTCTTATGCGAGTTTTTCGAACAGGCGCACCCTCTCCCGAGGGCAAACATCCTTCCGGTCGTCACCCCTTTGACGAAAGAGCGGCAGGTGGACGAGGATGGCATCAAACGCCTGGTCAACCATCTGGTCCGGTTGGGCACGACGGACCTGTTCGCGGTTGGAAACGCCGGGGAGTTTCGCTTCCTGACGAACGCCCAGCGGCTCAAGGCGCTGGAGCTGTTCGCCAAACATGCTCAAGGCAAATTGCGCCTGTTTGCGGGTATTACCGGCGAGACCGCCGATGAGACAAGGAACAACTACCGGGAAGCAAGCAAGCTCGGGGTGGCCGCTGCGGTGGTTATGCCCCTCTATTTCCTGGAACGGTCGGACGAGATTGCACCTTTTATCAAGAGCCTGGGCACAATCCAGCCCGGCGTGCCGGTGATCCTGTATAACAATCCGGAGCGGACGAAAGGGCAGCATATTTCTTTCGAGGCGGCAGAGGCGCTGGAGTATCCGGTGGTGGCCATCAAGGATAGCTCCGGGGACAAGGCCCGGTTCGATCGCTACCTGGGTTACATGCCCGTGTACGAGGGCCAACAAAGGCAGTTCCTTGAGGGTTATCGGCATGGTGCGAGAGGGGCAATCGGCATCATCGGGCATGTCAGCGCCTTGCCGAACGAGTTCTTTGCCCCGGCAACAACGGAAGCGAGACGCGAGGAGATTGCCGGGGAGATTAATAACCTGAGCAAAGAGGTGAAACAGGGCGGCGCCGAGGTCGCAGCCTATAAGTTCTGGCTCTCTCTCATGGGGGTGATGGGGGATACGGTTGCCTCCACCGAGCCAGCACGGGAGTTGACAGCAGCGCAGCGTGACCAGATTCGGACCAGGTTTTGCAAGCAACCATAGCCGAGCAAGTGTCCCCCGCTACCGACCCAACAGCAGCACCTCCTGAGCCGCTGGGGATTCTGGCTTTCCATTCAGCTGACACCTGCCTTGGGTCCGATAAGGGATTCGGCACTTCAGAAGTCCACTCCGATGCGAGTTTGGAAGATGTTCATGTTGCCCTGTGACGAGCTGCTGGTCACGCGGCCAAAGCCGTAATTGAACATCCACCTGACGTGCGGGTGGAGATACCAGTTCACGCCCGCCATGAGCAGGTTCAGCCGACCGCCCTGGACATTGCTGTCCGTCAAGTCGGTGTGGGAGAAGCGGGCATTGATCTCCACTGCACCCCATCCGCCCTGGCCGAAGTTGAAATTGTGGCGGGGGATAAGGCGCTTGAAGGCGCCCGCTTGCGTGTCGTAGGGGCGGCTCTCGCCGGTCAGGTACCAACTCGCGGAGGCGTAGAAGCCGCCAAGGTTTGCCGAGCCACCGCCCTCCTGGCTGACGACGGATTGGAGGAGTTCCCCCTGCAAGCAGAGCGGGCCGCTGACCCACGCCACTTCGGCCCCGACTGTCGCCGCGCTACTGGCACTGATATCCCCGGTGTCAACCACATACGGCGCGATGTGACTTTCGGGTCGGGACTGGTAGCGCAACGTGCTGCTGGTGGGGTAAACGATGCTGGCGCTAAGTCCGAGGTGGAGGAGCCGGTTGCCGGCAGGGTCTTCGGGGGCGGGGTGGTAAATGGGCAGGCAGGTGATCCGCCCTACGGCGCTGCCAAAATTGCGGGAGTCATTGCCGTACTCGATGCCGCCGGCGCCCGGGACGAAAAGGCCGAGCGCCCAGGTGGCCCGATCATGAAAGACCGGCTGGCCAATTTGAGCGCCGGCCTCGATGCCAGGCGCAATGGCCTGGAGCGGGGAAGAGGGCTCCATGAAGGTGATGTCCCGGCTGCTGGTAATCAGGTCCAACCCCATCGGAGGCTGAAACTGCCCAACCTGCAGGTTGCCAATGATGCCGAGGTTTGAGAACCGAAGGTAGGCTTGGTTGAGGGTAAACTGGTCCGCTGAGCAGCCCAGCTCGACAAAGTAGCTCACGGGCAATACGAGGATGCAGTCACCGCCCGCAAAGAAGCGCAGCCGCCGGAGTTGAAGTCCATCGTTGAAATCTTTCAGGTTGCCGCTGGTGAGGAAGGCGGCGCCGTCCACCTCGACCCGGGCACCGAATGTGCCGCTCAATTTCACCTGTTCGAGGTTGAAATAGCCAAAGGGGCTGGCGCCCGCAGGCAAGATCGGGGCAGATCTCAGGGGATTCGTGAGCGACGTTTGTTGGACTGCCTCCATGTGGATCCCATCCCAGCCTCGCCAGGCGAACTCCCACTTGAAAGACTTGGTTTTGCGCGGTGCGCTGTTCGTTCCGCCGAC
>JAPLUA010000337.1 GCA_026397855.1 Verrucomicrobiota bacterium
CCGCAGCTTTCCGGCTGGACCCGGCTGAGCACTGTCACGGCAGCCGGCCCTGTCTTCCAATACACTGACCCGAATACGAACCAGGCCGGCCGGTTTTACAGGGTCCGTTTGCTCCCGTAGCTCCCGGACGCCCCATGGGATCATAGCCGCCAAAGTCAGCGATCCCCCCAGCAACTCGCGAATGAGCCCGGTCGCGAGCTTGAGGTGACCCTGTCCCCTGCCCCGCCCGTCAGTCCTCCGGCAGAGGCTGACCCTTGGTCTCTGGCGCCCAGATCAGCGCCACGATGCCTAGCAGGTATATCGAGGACATGATCACGGCGACAGTACGGAACTCCATCAGAGTGCTCAGCCAACCCAGGATGAATGGGAACGGTGCCGCCAGGTAGCGCACGGTATTGTAGCAGAAGCCCACCCCGGTGCCGCGCAGGCGGGTGGGAAAGATCTCTGGAAAGTAGATCGAGTAACCCGCGAAACAGGACAGCGTGGCGAAGCCCATCAGCGGCAGCATCCAGAGCACGTCCGTGGCCGTCTTGAGCGAATAAAAAACAAAGGACACGGAGAAGAGACAGAGGACGAAGGATCCGAGGAAGGCCGTGCGCCGGTTGAAATACGCGGCGGCAAAGGTGAACGCGAACATCCCCAGCAGCGAGCCCACATCCTGCAAGAGCGTGCCGCGGCTCTTGGTCTTATCAATAGTCTTTTGCAACTCGCGAATGTCGCCGGGAAAGAGTTGCTCTACCAATTGCCGGTTGAGCGAGATCACGTTCTGCCGCTCCCCGTTCTTCTGCACCCGCTGGATCAGGTTCCGCGTGCCCTTCTTGAGATCCACGGACTGGAAAACCCCTTCGTCATGCAGATCGTCTTCCTGGATGAGGCGGTTGAGATCCGCCACCAAAGCCTGCAACGTCGCGGGCGCGACTTCTTTCCCCGGTTCGACCTCATCCACTTGTTTCACCACGCCGGCCGACAGCTTTGCTTTGAGGTGGACGACCCCCGGCCCCACCGGGTTTTTCAAAGCGGCGCAGATTGCCGCCGGCTTGACGACTTCCTCGACCTGCAAGGGGCGGTTCTTAAAGGCAGTGGTGATCAGCTCCGGCGAAAAGAAGGCGATACCCCAGAGGCCGACCATGCCCGAAACACCCAGGCAAATGCCAACGAATGTGCTCTTGCGCCAGCGCGGCTGCCGGAACAGGTCGGCAATCGAGCCCACGCGTTTGGCGGAACCGCCACCCACCGCTTCCGCCTTGGCTTTGATCCACGCTTGGGGCTCCTTCAACACCAGAAGCATCGGCACCGCCAGGATCGCGGGAAAAACGCTCACGAAGGACAGCACTTGCCAGCCGCTGTAATGGCCCCAGAAGCCTTCCATGCCGGGAATGATCCGGAGGCTGAGGCCGGACGCGATCATGTTGCCGCACGCAGACAGCGCCTGCATCGAGCCGAGCGCCAGCGTGCGAAAATGCTTCGGCACACTTTCCGCCACCAGCGTTGTCGCCGCGCCAAACATCCCCCCCACCCCCAGACCGAACAGGAACCGGAAGACAAGGAACGCGGTGCCGGTGCGGGAGAATCCGGAGAGGCCCGAGAAGATCGTATAGGCCAGCAGGGTGCAAACCATGGCCTTCACCCGCCCGTAGCGGTCGCTCATCATGCCAAACAGGATGCCGCCCGTGGCCCAACCGACCATCATCAGCAATGTGGCAATGCCGCCCCAGTACTTCACGTCCCCGTCCGAAGCGGTCGCCCCCAGCAATTCCCGGAGGGCCGGTTCGCGTGACAGCACAAAAATCCGCTGTCCCATGCAATCGAACAGCCATCCGCAGGAAGCGAAGATGACCACCATCCAGTGGTAGGAAGTAATGGCCTCAACCGCTGGACCTTGTGATGATGCCGGCACATCTGCCGGTTGGGCTCTGCCCTGGGTATTCGACGACGGTTGCATTGCCTTGCATACTCCGAAATAGTGAAGATCAGTGTCAAGTTGCAGTTTGTCGGACCCACAATCTGTTACGCTTTCATGCAGGCGATCGGGATGGTCAACGACCATCTCGTCGGTTGCTTCCGGCATGATGAGATTCCCGGGTGACTACGGCCGGGCCAGGTCCAGGCACACGAGCCGGTCCTCGCCGCGCAGGAAGAGCCGTTTGCGGGAGAGAACCGGCGCGGCCCAGCACGGGTGATGCAGTTGCGGCACCTGGAAGCGGGAAATCTCCTCCGCCCGCTGCGGGTTGGGCCTGAAAAGACCCAGCAAACCGCCTTCGCCAAGGACAATCAGTTTCCCGTCGGCTAAAATGCAGGAGCCGCGCCCATAAACCGAGGGCGTGCGGGTGCTGTGGGCGGCCCACCGTTCGTCCCGGTCCCACATCAGCTTGCCGGTCCGGAGTTCCACACAGCGAAAACGGGCGTCCGACTCGTTGCGTCCGCTGAAGGCATAGACGAATCCGTCGCGGTATATGGGCGTCGTCCAGTGGGCTTCCAACACGGGGCTGCGCCAGACCTCCTCCACGCTCCTGCCGCCAGGCTTCACCCGTAACAGCACCGAGCCGATCTTGTAGTAGGCAGCGGAAAGCAGAATCAGATCATCCACCACGACCGGGTCCATCGCGTTCACGGAATCGGTGACCGGGGAGCGGAACCAGAAGCTGAAGTTCACCGAACCGTTCGTGGGGTTGACCGAGACCAGGCCCTGTCGCATCAGGCAGAGAACCTGGCGCTGACCGTGGATCGTGGCCGCGACCGGCGTGGAATAGCTGGCCTGCTTCTCCGACGTTTCCCACTTCACCGCGGGTTCACCCTGCCAACCCCGCATCGGCTGGCCCTGCCAGTTTTTCTCGCCCACGCTTTCCCAGACGGTCTTGCCATTCGCAGCATCAAAGGCCACGAGGCCAGAATTCGGCTGCCCGCCCACCATGACGAGCAACAGGCCCCCCTCAAGCACCGGCGAACTGCCGACGCCGAAAAAGGCCGGCGGCACGTTCCAATCGGCGGCCGTATCGCGCTGCCAGACCAATTTGCCGGTTTTGAGTTCGAGACAGGTCAGCTTCCCCTCGGCGCCGAAACAATAACAACGGTCCGCCGTGAGGAGAGGCGTGCTCCGCGGACCGTTGTTGTAGCCGTAGGGATCAGCGAACCGGCTCGGGTAACCGTAACGCCAGCGGGGCCTGCCGGAAGCCGCCTGGAGGCACTCCACGACTTCCTCTCCCCCGAGGCGGTGGTGCAGCACCAGCAGGTCTCCGCGCACCGAGGGCGCGCCGTAACCGGCACCGGTCTTTGCTTCCCATAGAAGCCGTGGGCCGTTGGTGGGCCAGCGATCGAGCAAGCCGGTCTCGACGGAGGTGCCATTGGCGCGTGGGCCAAGCAACTGCGGCCAGTCCTCGCCCGAGCTGCCCCTGGCGGCCACGGCAGACCACCAAAGACCCACAACCAGGACCACACCCGACCAGCGCAGCCCAGACAGCCAGGCCCCGAATTGTGTCGCCAGCAAACCAGCCGAATTCAGCGCGTTCATTCAGGGCCGGAGTTGGACGCGGTAGAAGACGTGGGGGCCGCCAAGGCTCGCCGCCACGTAAGGGGAACAGGCGTTACCCACGTTCGTCCACGGCCCCGTCAACTCCGACGAGGTCTGCAGTTTGCCGCCTCCAGACCAAGTGAGGGTAATCGTGCCCTGGGCGTAGCTGGGGGCAATGATCGGCGCCAGGGAGTAAGTAAACACATCCGCGACGGCGACATAATTGTCGGGCTCCGTACGCTGATACCAGGTGAGCGTCGCCACCGGCCCGTCAATCTCCACGGCGATGTATCCGTTGGCCATAGCGTGGTGGACGTGGATGGGCAGCCAGGTGCCGTTGACGCCATCGTAGGCAGAGTCAGCATACAAAGGAGCGCCACCCGAACCGACAATCATCTGGTGGACATCATATGTGAGGAACTTCCACTTCTGGCTTTGTGCGCTGGCAGCTCCCGCAAGCAGGAGCAGACCAAGAATCCAACTCCGCACGATCATAGGCGCAGGAAGATCTTTCGTTTGTACAAGAAGTGGACGAACCAGAACGTGAGCAGGAGGCCCACGATCGAGATGAGCATATCCCCGCTGCCCCGGGCCAGGTGGGCATCGAGGAAATCCTTCACGTCGCCCCCGGCCAGCCGCGGGGCTATCCGGCGGAAACCGCCGCTGCCAATAATATTACTGGCCAGGTAAATCGTAATGGAGTTCATCCCCATCCACACGAACG
>JAPLUA010000291.1 GCA_026397855.1 Verrucomicrobiota bacterium
GGGCCGCCTTGGACGTAGCCGACCAGGACGTAACGATCACCGCCCTGAGCGGTTCGGGCGTCGTGAGCAACAACGCCGGTCTCGCCGGCAATCACACCCTCACCGTCAACGGCAATCTCAGCGCCGGACAGGTTTATAACCAGTACTCCTGCTACTCCGGCGCCATTACCAAAGGCAGCCTCATCAAGGATGGCACGCATGCGATGGCTCTGCGCGGATCGAATACTTTTGACGGCGGAACCATTTCCTACAACCCGAGCGTTGCTCCCGGCACGATTTCCGTGGGCGCGGCACCCGACCGCATCCCGGCCACCACCGCCCTGGGCGTTCCTCCCGGCGCCCTTTTCCAGCTCGATGCAAGCAGGCAAACCGTGGCCTCGCTAACCGGCAACGGCAGCGTCAACCTGGGCGGCGGCGTCCTCACCATCAATGAAAATGTGGGGAACACCTTCTCAGGCATCATTCAAGATTCGGAACTGACCAATTCCCCCACCGGGCTCGGCCACGGTTTGCGCGGCTACTATTACACCAACATTGATATGACCGTCCTCGGGGCCGTGCGCGACGACGCTACGGTCAATATTCCCAACATGGCCTATTGGCCCTTCCCCGCCAAGACGAACCAGGTCTCCGCCCGGTGGCTCGGGCAGGTTCTCACCACGGTGGCGGGCGCTTACAAGTTCACGACCACCTGCGATGACGGCTCGCGGCTTTGGGTCAACGGAGCTCTGGTGGTGGACAACTGGGTGCCCCAGGGTGCCACCCCCAAGAGCGGCATTATCACCCTGGCCGCCAACGCCAGGTATGACCTCGTTATGGAGTATTTCAACAACACCGTGGGCGGGGCGGCGCTCCTCTCCTGGATGCCGCCAGGAGACACCACCACCAACGTCATCCCCACGGAATACCTGTTCCTGCCCGGCCCGGGCGCCCTGGTCATGGGTGGCACGGGCGCGTTGACCCTGGACAAGGCCAACACCTACAGCGGCGACACGATTGTGGCCGCCGGCCAGCTCACTGCCCAGGCCGATGGCGCGCTGGGTAACGGCAACGTCATTGTCTCCAATGCTGTCCTCGTCTTCCAGTGGGCCGCAACCAACGGCTACATGAACCCCTCGGCCAACCTGCTGCTGCAAGGTACGGCCAAGGTCAGCCTCAATTTCAACGGTTCAGAGGATATCCGGGGCCTTTCCTTCGATGGGGTTTACCAGCCTGCCGGCACCTATGGATCATCCAGTTCCACGGCAACCTATAAGGACGACGCCCGTTTTGATGCAACTTATTCGGGTATCCTGAATGTCACCGCCGGGGCCACCGCCAACGCGCTCACCGCATCGGCCAGCCCGACAGTCTATGGCACCCCTGTCGCCCTGACTTCGACGGTCACGCCGGCCGGCGCGACCGGCACCGTCACCTTCTACGACGGAACCACCTGGCTCGGTGCCGCGCCTCTCGATGGCTCGGGAGTTGCCACCCTGACCGTGAACAACCTCTCGGTCACCGCATCGCCCCACTCCATCACCTCCGTCTATGGCGGCGATGCCGCCCATGCTCCCAGCACCTCGGGGGCGGTTTCGCAAAGCACCACGGCGGCTCCGCTCACCCCCAGCGTTGTCGTCGCCAAGGTTTATGACGCCACCACGAACGCCACGATTAACAGCGTCTCGTTCAGCGGCATCCTGAGCTCGGACACCAACTACGTCTCCTTCGCCGGCACCGCGATTGCCAGCTTCCGGGACAAGGATGTCGGCACGGGCAAGCCGGTGGACATTACCGGCATGGCGCTCGCCGGCAGCTTGTCGGGCAACTATACCATGGCTACCACCGCCATGACCGCCACGGGCTCCATCACCAACAAGACGCTCACCGTCTCCGGCTTGACTGCGACCAATCGGGTCTATGATGCCTCCCTCAACGAAAACACAACCGGCAGCCCGGTCCTGAACGGGGTCATCTCGCCGGAAGTCGTCAACCTCGACGGCACGCCAGTCCTGAACTTCCTCACCAAGACGGTCGGCACCGCCAAACCGGTGGCGGTTTCAGGCCTCTCCATCAGCGGCGCGGACTCGGCCAATTATATCCTGGTCCTCACCAACCTCAGCGCCAACATTACCACCTTCCCGATCTCGGTGGGTGCCATCACGGCAAATAGCAAGGTGTATGACGCCACCACCAATGCCACCCTCAGCGGCACAGCGACAATCTCGCCAGCCCCCTTCGCAGGCGACGATGTGACGCTGGGCGGCACTCCGGTGGCGGGCTTCAGCACCAAGACCGCCGGCACCGGCAAGGCCGTAACCGTCAAGGGCTACACCATCAGCGGCACGGACGCAGCCAATTACACCCTGTCGCAGCCGGCCGGTTTGACCGCCAACATCACGGCGGTTCCCACTACCTGCCTGCTGGTTTCCTCGGTGAATCCGTCCACGATCACAAGCAACGTGACCTTCACGGCCACCATTACCGCCAACCCGCTGCCGCTGGCCAATGACGCTCCCACGGGAACGGTCGCGTTCAGCACGAATGGTGTGACGGTGGCCAACGTAATCGTTGTTTCCAATTCCCCTGGTGTCGCAACCGCCGTTTGGAGCACCGCGGCGTTGCCCGTGGGCATCACCCCTGTTCTGGCGGCCTATTTAACCGACACGAACTACCAGGCTTGCAACATGAGCGTGCAGCAGACCGTCAACAACGGCTCCATCTGCAGCCAGACCAACAGGATAAACAGCATCGTCAACAACGGCGACGGGACCATCACCCTGAACTTCGTCGGCACGCCCGAGGCGGAATATTACGTCATAACCCAAGCCAATGCGGCCGCCCCGCTGGCGACCTGGACCACCCTGGGGAGCACCAACAAGGCCCCTGTCGGCGGCTTGTGGAGCGTTACCGTGACCAACGACAGCCTGCGCCAATTCTACCGGGCTGCCGCGGTCAACGCCTGCCCGTAATCATTCACGGGGGCTTTTAAACCCCCTCTTCGCCCTTCAAGGCCGTCAAGCTCACGCTTGGCGGCCTTTTCTTATGCCGCGTGAGGCTCACGCAGGCTGCGCGACACTCACACCCCGGCAGCTCCAGTCTCCCACAGAAATGCGCTGTTTAGCGGCCAACTGTCGTTGGCATTCCTCATGCTGATTATGCACTGAAGTTCGTCTGTGACGCGTAAACTGTGAACACTTGAGGACCAACATGAAAACGCTCTTGCGGAAGATCTCGAACGACCTCTACTTCCAGGGGCCCGACCGGTGGACCACCAACCCGCTGGAGGGCTTCAACTTCAAGTCCATTGACCGTGCGCTCCAGTTTGTTGAGACCTGGGGCATGAAAGATGTCGAGCTGGCGTTCGCCTTCAAGAGCCCCAGTTCGGTGACCCGGGTGCCGCTGGAACGAATTGATTTGAAGTACAATTCCTGAGCCCCCTCACGCGGCGCGCGGCAGGGATTCCGGTCCACACGGAAACCGTAACCCGCCGTCTGATTATCTGGAAGCACCGGGCGGGGCGGCGAGCGCGGCGTCCAGGTTTCTGCGGGCGCCAGCATAGTCTGGCTTGAGTCGCAGGACTTCCTGGAACTGGCGGATCGCCTCGTCCATGCGGCCTTGCTGGTAGAGGGCGACGCCGAGGTTATTGTGGGCGTCAACGTGAGTCGGTCTCAGGGAGATGGCTTGCTGCAATTGGCTGATCGCTTCGTCCATTTGACCGTTCTTGGCGAGCGCGTTGCCGAGATTGTAGTGCGCCGCAGCGTGATCCGGTTGCAGGCGGATTGCCTCGCGGTATTGACGGATCGCCTCCTCAGACTGGCCTCGCTCGTCAAGGGCGGTGCCGAGATCAATGCGCGCCCCGGCATGATCCGGCTGCAGGCGGACGGCTTCACGGTAATGCCGGATCGCCTCGTCAGTTTGTCCCCGCTGGCTGAGGGCGGTGCCGAGGTTGATCTGGGCGTCGGCATAATCCGGCCTCAGGCGGAGGGCTTCCCGGTATTCGCGTATCGCCTCGTCCACCCGGTCTTTCTCGACGAGGGCGCTGCCGAGGCTGTTGTGAGCGATGGCGTTGCCCTGGGTAACCTCGATCGCATGACGGAAAAGGGTTTCACTATCCTTCCAATGCCCGAGCTGTTGGCGCGTCAGGACGAGGCAGAGGACGATTGCCGCTGAGCCCGCCACCGACAATACAATCCCACCGTAGCGCCAGCGCCGGGTCAACTCGCAGGCGCCCCAGGCTGCCAGGATCAACACTCCCAGCGACGGAAGATAAGTGTAGCGATCGGCCATTGCCTGGCTGCCTGCTTGAACCAACCCGATCACCGGCACCAGCATCCCGACAAACCACAGCCACCCCGCCAGCAGGAAAGGAAACCGCCGTCGCGGCCTGAGAAAGAGCAGCGAGAGGACCAGGAGCAACCCGCCCGCCAGCAGCACCTGCGCCGACGGCCATTGCCCCGGGTACGGATAATAGATCGCCAGATCTGCCGGCCAGCACAGCTTCCCCAGATAGCGGCAGTACGAAATCAGCGCGTTTCCGACACGCACCCCGAACGGCAGGCTTTCAGCCGCCATCAGAGCTCCCTCGCGCTTTTGCACCACAAACGTCACCACGCTCGCCGCCGCCGCGAGGGCAAAGAAGGGGATCTTCTCCCAAAGCAACCGTAGGCTCAGCCGCCAGCCATTCCGCATTCGCTTCAGCGGCCAATAATCCAGCAGCAACATGACGAACGGCCACGTCACCAGCATCGGCTTGCTCATCAGGCCGAGAGCGAGGAAGAAGAGGGAGAGGGTGTAGGGGGTGAAACGTGATGCGTGATGCGTGATGCGTGATGTGTGATGCGTGGGCGCCGCCTTTCGAATTTCGGGAGTCGGATTTCCCTCGGGTTTTGGGCTTCGGGTTTCGGACGTCTCCCCGGCATAGCGGGCGTAGAAAATGAGCGCGAGAAGACCGAAGAAGCCGCTGAGCACATCCTTGCGCTCCGCCACCCAGGCGACCGATTCAATGCGCAGGGGGTGAACGGCAAACAATGCGGCCACGAACAGGCTCTGCCAGGTCGCGCCAGTCATCTGTTGGAACAGCGCGAAGACCAGCACTGCGTTGAGGGCGTGAAGCAGCACGCTGGTCAGATGATGCCCCCAGGGCTTCGCGCTGAAAACCTGGCAGTCCAAGGCATGGGATAAGACCGTTAACGGGTGCCAATTCCCGCACACGGGGTTGCAGAAAGCCCACTTCACTCCCTCCCAATGCAAACCCTGCTGAACGTGCGGATTTGCCGTAACATAGTCCGGATCATCGAAGTTAAGGAAGTCATGGCCCGTTGCCGGCCAGTAAAGCGCAATCGTCACCAGCAGCAGCAAGACGGCCAGCAGCCATACCGTAAGACGCGACCGAGACTTCACGGGGGGAGCAGCCCTCGCCGGCACCGGTTTAGACCTATTCACTGGCTGGCCCATAAGACTCCCAAGGCTACTGCGCAGCCGCCTTGGCGGCTAGCGCGGCGTCCAGGTTTCTGCGGGCGCCAGCATAGTCCGGCTTGAGTCGCAGGACTTCCTGGAACTGGCGGATCGCCTCGTCCATGCGGCCTTGCTGGTAGAAGGCGACGCCGAGGTTATTGTGGGCGTCAACGTGATCCGGTTTCGAGGAGATGGCTTGTTGGAACTGGCGGATCGCTTCGTCAATCTGGCCTTTCCTGGCGAGTGCGTTGCCCAGGTTGTAGTGCGCCAACGCGTCATCTGGTTTCAGACGGAGGGCTTCCCGGTATTGGCGGATCGCCTCGTCAGTTTCGCCTCGCTCGCTGAGAGTGGTGCCGAGTTCGATGTGGGCCCCGGCGTGATCCGGTTGCAAACGGATGACTTCCTGGTAATGGCGGATCGCCTCATTGATTTGGCCTAGTTTACCGAGGGCAGTAGCGAGGTTATAGTGGGCCTCGACGTAATCCGGTTTCAGGCAGATGGCTTGCTGATATTGGCTGATTGCCTCACGGGTTTGACCACTCATGAGGAGAGCCTTGCCAAGGTTGTTGTAGGCTAACGGGTAATCGGGTTTCAGGCGGATAGCTTGCCGGCATAGACTGATCGCCTCCTCGATCTGGCCGCTAATGAGGCGGGCAGCGGCGAGGTTGTTGTAGGTCTCAGCATAGTCGGGGGCCAGGCGGATGGCTTCCTGGTAATGGCGGATCGCCTCGTCCATTCGACCCTTCCCAGCGAGGGCGATGCCAAGATTGTTGTGGGCACTGGAGCAATCCGACCGCAGGCGGATGGCTTCCCGGTAGTGGGTAATCGCCTCGTCAACCTGGCCTCGTGCGTCGAGGACGGCGCCAAGGTTGTCGTGCGCCAGCCAGCAAGCGGGGTTCCGGGCAAGCGTATGCCGCCACAACGTTTCCTGGTTCACATACAGGCGCGCCTGCTTCCAAGTCAACGCGCCCAGCACCAGTAACACCGCACAGCCCAACGCAATGCCCAACTGCGAGTTCACCCGCCATAAACGACCTGGAGCGCCGACGTTCTTGTCGGCCCCCGCCAACGAGGGCGCCACGCCGGCAGGAATGCCGGCGCTCCAATCGGCGCTCCAGGCGGCGGCCAGCAGAGCGATGGGGCCCAGGATCGCGAAGTACTGCCAGTGGTCGGCCACTAGCGAGTAGCGCATGAAGTAGATGTCCAGAAACCCCAGCACCGGCAACAGCATCACGACAAAGCAACCCAGGGCGCACAAAACCGGCCGACCCCATTGTCGCCGGTAATACCAGGCGACCGCCAAAGCTACCACGGCCAGCAACCCCGGCAGATACGACAGCGGGTTGGAGGCATCAATGCTCCACCGCGGATAAACGAACATCACGTCCAGCGGCCACAGCGCCTTGTAAAGGTAGAACCAAACCGCCCAACCGGCCCCCGCCAACCGCGCCCAGAAGCTGTCCGCGCGCACAATATCGGAGCCGATCGCCCGATGATATTGGAACCAAACGGTAAGAAGGCCCAGCAGCCCGGCCATCGCGAAAAAGGGGATCGTGCGCACCACGTCCCGGCGCTCAATCCGCCTGCAACGCCACCAAACGAGCAGCAGAAGCACCACGGGCAGCGTTACCACCGCCGTCTTGCTCAGCAACGCCAGGGCAAAAGCGCCCAGGGAAAGCCAATAGCAGAGTGACGGGTGACGGGTGACGGGTGACGGGTGGCGGGGGCCGGGTGGCACAGTCCCGGCTTTGGACTGTTGATCGAACCGCACATACCAAAGCAGCGTCCAGGCGCAAAAGAACATCGCCAGCGTATTCTTCCGTTCGGTAATCCACGCCACCGATTCCACATTGACCGGGTGCAGGGCGAAGATCGCCGCCGCCAGCCAGGCACCCGGAATACTCAGCCGGGCCAGCACCCGCCACAGCAACACGGAACTTGCCGCATGGAGCAGCACGTTCACCAGATGGTAACCCAGGGGGTGGTTGCCCCAGAGTCGCCACTCCAGCCACAAGGTCGTGGAGGTCATCGGGAAATAGTCCGGGGCTGAGGCAGTACACCAGAACCGGTAGAGCCCGTCGCCCGCCTTGATCAAAGGGTTATCCACCAGGAAGGCGTCATCATCCCAGATGAATCCCGCGTGCCACACC